>JBDTZT010000629.1:0-3167 GCA_040005005.1 Actinomycetota bacterium | reverse complement strand
CCGAAAACAGTCGCTTTTTCCGTGTTGAAAGTAAATTCAAGTTTGATGCTTCGCGCTTCAGCCGCCGGTTTTTGTGAATTGAAAACGGTGTTGACGGCATCAAAAAGGTTCATTGGGCGAAATTCGAGCCGCAATTTACCCGAAGCAATGCGCGACGAATCAACCAGATCACCGATTAATTTCGCTTGCGACAAGGCACTTCGTTCGATGGTTTCAAGTGCGCTTCGCCGTGTTTCTGCGTCAACCTCTTTTGTCAATAAAATTTTCGCCCAACCTAAAATCGCATTTAGCGGTGAACGAAGTTCGTGCGAAACAAAGGCGAGAAAATAATCCTTTGTCCGATTGGCATCTTCCGCTTCGTCGCGGGCTTTTCTTTCCAGTGCGTGAAGTCTGGAAAGTTCTTCATCGGCGGTTTTTCTTTCGGTAATCCGGCGGACCACGCCCATCATATTTGTCGGCTTGCCTTCTGTATCAAGATAAGTATTGCCGCGGGTCGAAAGCCATTGAATGCTTCCGTCAGCGTGAAGAACGCGATATTCAACGTCATATTCCGTTCCGTTTTCCTGCGATTCAAGAAAAACACCAACCAGATTTTGTTTGTCGTCGGGATGAATTACGTCTAAAAACTCGGGATAAGTGATAATTTCGTGTGCCGAAAGTTCAAAAAATTCGTTGCATTTCGGGGTTGAAAAGATTTTTTCTTCAACCAAATCCCAAAACCATAAACCGACTTCAGCACTCTCGGCAGCGTATAAAAACTGTTCGCTTCGTTTTTTGTAAAACTCTATTTCTTGCTCACGTGTCGTTACATCCTGACCGCATAGAAAAATATGTTTGATTTTTCTGAGTCCCTCGTCTTGGGTGTAAACAGGACAAAGATTTAACTCGACAAAACTCTTTTCTTCCTTGCTGATTCTGAATTCCAAAGTCGTTTTCGACATAATTCCTTTGCATGCCGCTTCAACTGCATCGGTGATCATTCGATAATTTTGCTCGGAAGATTGCCAGAAAACTGTATCCGTGAGTTTATATCCAATGAGTAAATTGGGATTGGTAAAAGTTTTCTCAAAAATCTTCCCGGACAATGCCAAAACCGCGCCCTGCGGATTGATTGCTCCGTAAAATGAAAATAAATTATCGAAAAGTTCGGCTGTCTGAGCATCAAAAGGAAATTCCATATTTCTAATCGGCTCCAACGTCTGAAAGACACTTGCAGACGAAAAAATTGAATTTTGATTGGTTTTCAACAAATCAATTATAGCACCTGCAAAAATTTAAGAATAAGAGATTTTTAAAAAGGATAAAACCTCGCTATTCAATAGAACACGAGGTCTGTCGAAAGAAAAATCCATTAACCTGAATTGTTATTAGTCAATTTAATTCAAGCGGCTAAACAACTTTTCTGCCAGTCAAAAGACGGATTACGAAAACTACCAGAGCAGCGACCAATAACAAATGTATAAATCCACCCAAAGATTGTCCGCCAACTAATCCGATTAACCATAAAACCAATAAAATTACGATAATTGTTTCTAACATTGTCTTTTCTCCTTTTTAAAAAATTATGCGATTAGCATTTACTTTATCTAAATCAACTATTATGCCAGAAGCGTAAATCTAATAAACATAATGGGTTATATATTTGTTGGGCTTTTAGTGCGGGAAAGTTAAAGAAAATAGCATTAAAACAATACGAATGAATTTGTTGAAAATCGTGTCGGTTGGATTGATATAAAACAATGAAAAAGGTGTATGGAATTATTGCACATATTTAACGAGTAACAAAACTTAATTTTTGACTTTATTTGTAAACAATTAAAAATACATAGTTTACTACTATGTGGCACGGGCATTGCCGTTTTGAAATGTGTTCATTAGCTTTAGTTTAAAATGTTAATACTTGACTAATTTTAATAAACACGGACAATTTCCCACAACTGGTTTGTGGGTTTTGGGAAGAGGCGAGAATTAGGGGGCTTGCCTCTTCCCTTTTGTATTGACTTTATTATTTGAACGTATGTTTATCAGTTTCGTTTTGATACAATTGACTGTTACTCGATAAACTTACAATTTGAAATATCAGGTGCAACTATGGCATACAAAGCATTAGTGATTGACGACGACGTAGCGACGCTGGAATTTATGAAATTCCGGTTAAAAGACGAAGGCTATGAGGTAACGACAGCTGAACGCGGGCAAAAAGCTTTGGATTTTGTCCGCGAAACCGAATTTGACATAATTTTGACCGACCTTAATTTGCCGGATTTAAACGGCATCGAAATGGTCAAACAAAGCAAGCAAATATCGCCAGACACCGAGATTATAATGATTACCGGATTCGGTTCGATGGAAAAAGCGATCGAAGCGACCAAAGCCGGAGCCTTTCATTATGTCGAGAAACCCGTAAATTTCGACGAGCTGAATTTATTAATCGTCAAAGCCGTCGAACGTAAACAGCAGGCAAAGGAAATAAAAGAGCTTCGCGGAAAACTCGCCAGTCGTACATCTTATGAAGGAATTATCGGTGGAAGCCGCACAATGCAGGACATTTACGAAATTATTGAAAGCGTTGCCGAATCTGATGCAAATATTTTGATACTGGGCGAATCGGGAACGGGAAAGGAAGTTATTGCCAACGCCATTCATTATAAAAGTCATCGTTCAAAAAAGCCTTTTGTCAAAGTAAATTGTTCGGCTCTGCCGAAGGATTTAATAGAATCGCAACTTTTCGGACACACGAAAGGCTCTTTTACGGGGGCGACCAGTGACAAGAGCGGTTTTATCGGACAAGCCAATACAGGCAGTCTTTTATTGGACGAAATTGGCGAAATGCCCGCCGAACTTCAGCCAAAATTGCTTCGGGTTTTGCAGGAAAGAGTTTATTACCGCGTTGGCAGTGATAAACCGCAGGAAGTTGATTTTCGGCTAGTTTCCTCCACTAACCGCAATCCGCTCGAAGCTATTCAAGATGGAAGTCTGAGAGAGGATTTGTATTATCGAATCAACACGATTGAGATAAAAATTCCGCCGCTCCGGGAAAGAATGGAAGACGTTCCGATGCTTGCCGAACATTTTTTGGAAATGTATGCGGAAAAATATAAAGGTAAAGCAAATAAATTTTCGCAACACGCCTTTGACCAAATGCTCAATTATAATTGGCGCGGAAA
>JBDTZT010000058.1:0-10682 GCA_040005005.1 Actinomycetota bacterium | reverse complement strand
ATGTCGGCGGCGATATCAACGGCGGCGCAGGAACTCTTTCACAGCTTTTCACGCGTCCGGTCGCCAAAATCAATCCTTACGCAATTCCGGCGAAAGGTTTATATATTTGCTCGTCATCAACACCGCCGGGCGGCGGCGTTCACGGAATGTGCGGCTATCACGCGGCAAAAACGGCTTTAAAGAGAGAGTTTTCACAAAAGGGTTGATGAATCATTGAATATTATTCGGACAACAAGTAATCACAATATTCAGGATTATTGCTGAGTCGGCGGATAATTTTAGGATTCTTACCTCCGTATCGAAGAGCGGCAACGCAACATACTTCGAGCGCACAACACGCTCGTTCGATTTCTTCCGGTGTTTGAGGCTGCTTAACAAAATAAGTATCGTAATTACCGTTTTCCAAAGGAGCAAGTAAATCCTGCGCTTCAGATTCAGGAGCCTCACAAGCAAGATAATGGCCGGTTGTATAAAAATCTCCAAGAACATTCTTTTCAAATCTTTTCAAATCTTTGTGGTTTTTCGTTGCTCATAATTTAATTCAAAAAATCTTGTTTCTTTTCTTCGATCAAAGACGCGTCAAACGGCGACGTTTCTTCTTCGAGACTCCAGACTTCAAACAAAACGGGCGGGCATTCCATAATAAAGCGCGACGGTTTTTGCAGAACGGTTTGGCGCGAATAATCGATCATCATCAGCGGGTAGGTCAGATAAAGCTCGTCTTGTGCGCGGGTTATGGCGACATACCAGAGGCGGCGTTCTTCTTCTTCGCTGTCAATTTCTTTGAGTGAGCGAGGGCTTGGGAATTTGCCTTCCGCCGCCCAGATTAGAAAAACGGCTTTCCATTCCAAGCCCTTTGCTTGATGAACGCTCGTTAAAGTTAAAAGTTCGTCTTCTTCGCCGCCTTGAATCACGTCTTCGCCCGTGATGCCGGTTGGTTCTTTGAAGCGTTCGGTTGAAAGAAGCGCAAGTTCGGACAAGAAACTTTCGGTCGAATCGTAACGCGAGGCGTATAAAACGAGCTGGCGCAAATCTTCGAGACGCGCTTCCGAGTTCTCGAAAGTTTCCTGCAAATGCTGTTCGTAGCCGTTGGTTAAAATCAGTTCGATTTGTTTCGCGGGATTATTGCGGTTTTCGTCCGTTGTTAATAATTCCAGCAGTTTAACGAATTCCTGCCACGATTGTTTGCTTTGCAGACGATTGAGCGAAGCGGGAAGCGTAAGCGTCAACTTGTCAGAATCCTCTGCGGTAGCGGATGGCTGAAGATCGGTTTTTGAAATGTTTGAAGACATCTGAGACTTTTTAGTTAAACCACCCGCTACCGCAGAGGGTTCTGACAAAACCATTGATTCATAAATCCGATTCGCGGTCGCATTGCCGACGCTCGGAATCATCTTTAAAATTCGTTTCCACGCCAGTTCATCACGCGGATTGACGATGATTCGAAGATAAGAAATCACATCTTTCAAATGCGCTTGCTCGAAAAATCTGACGCCCGATTGGACGCGATACGGAATGTTTCGGCGCGTTAATTCAAGCTGCAATTCGAGCGAATGATAATGCGAGCGATACATCACGGCGATTTCTTCTAAGGACGTACCTTCGTCGCGCAGTTCCAAAATCCTTGCCGCGATAAATGTCGATTGCTGTTCGACATTTGAACAGGGAACGAGCGCTGGTTTGAACTCGCGCGATTTTTTCACGGCTTGCAGCATTTTCGGGAATTGTTTTTGATTGCAGGCAATCGAAGTGTTGGCAAGACCCAAAATTTCGGGCGTTGAGCGATAATTTGTTTCTAATTTATAAGTTTCACATTCGGGATAGCGTTCGGGGAATTCGTAAATATTCGTAAATTCCGCGCCGCGCCACGCGAAAATTGATTGCGCGTCGTCGCCGACGACCATCACGTTGCGGTGTTTGACGGCGAGAAGGTCAATGATTTCGGCTTGAAGCGGGTTCGTATCCTGATATTCGTCAACCAGAATATGCTCAAACTGTTCGGCGTAAACGTCGGCGATTTCAGGTTTTGAAACTAAAAGACGTTTCCAATTAAGCAGCAAATCGTCGTAATCCATCACGTTTCGCTCTTTTTTTCGTTCTTGAAAAATCAGATCAACGCGGTTGATTTGCTGCGTGAGCATTTCAAAATACGGATACTTTTTAATGATAACTTCTTCAAGCGGCTTGTCGGTATTATTCGCGTAAGAGATTATGTCTTGAATAACTTCGGCTTTCGGAAATCGTTTGGCTTTCGTGTCAATTCCGGCTTCGTCAATACAGACGTTGACGAATTCCTTCGCATCTTCCGAGTCGAGAATCGAATAATTTGATGAATAACCGATGGAAACGGCGTGACGGCGCAAAATCAAATTAGCGATGCGGTGAAAAGTTCCGCCCCAAATGCGATGCACGTTTTGGCTTCCCGTCAAAGTTTCAACGCGCCGGAGCATTTCACGCGCCGCCCGATTCGTAAAAGTTGCGAGCAAAATCCTCTGGGGCGAAACGCCTTGCTCGATCAGATAAGCGACGCGGTAGGTTATCGTCCGCGTCTTGCCCGTTCCCGCACCGGCAACGACGAGCGCCGCATTTGGTTTTGCCGTCACAACGCGAAACTGCTCGGCGTTGAGTTCCTCGCGGTAACGAGTAAGTTTTTCGGGCAGCGAGCCTTCATCGCGTTTGATGACGTATTTTTTCATTGAAGATTTATTTTATCATTCATCAATCGGTTTTCGCCGCTTCAATGCTTCAAATAACGCTTCGTAAAGCCTTGGCAAATCTCGGTATAAATCTTCCAAAACTTCGTCGGAAACAATAATGCCCTCATTAGGAAAAATCCCACCCCAATTACGAAAAGACGCTTCCTCGCCTTTTCCTGATGGATAGCCCCAAATAACACCAGCCTCGATTCGGGGAGTTGTTGTTAGATGTCCAAGTCCTACAGTAAGTGCGACATTATCCGTTTCTTCATAATCAGATGTAAAAAGACATTCTATCCAGAAATCATATCCTTGAAATTGTGTCTGCGACCCGATTGTATCTGAACTAACAGTAACAATGACATTCGGAATTTCCTGCCGGATTTTTTCGGCAATTTCCTCAAATTCAGGCAAAAGCCTTTTTTCAAGTTTTTTAACAAGCGGATTCATAGTTTGAGGTATTTTACTTCGTCGGATGTTCACCATACAAACGGAGAAGTTTTCGTAACGTCTCGGCGCGGATTGTAAAGCAAAACTATTTCGCCTGTTTTCGCGTCAAACGCTTCCGTTCGATGCGACTTAAATTTATTACAGCCCGAACACGACAAGGCGAGATTTTCCAGAACGGTTTTGCCGCGTTTGGAAATTGGATTTATATGTTCGACTTCAAAAGTTGAATTTGAGTATTTTTCGGGTGAAAGACAGTATTCGCAAAAACCTTTTGCCCGCGCGAAAACTTCTTTTCTTTGAGTTTCAGTCGGGCGTTTAGCCATAGTTTTTTGGTTTTATGCCAAGTTCTTCGACTATTTCACTCAATGATGTTTGACGAATCTTTGAGATTTCTCCCAGACATTTAATTCGTTCAACATTCAAGGCTTCGAGTTCGGTGTTTATTGCAATCATTTCCTCATATTCTTCGGGCGTGATTTTTTCAGCGCGGAATTTTTTAAGTAATTTGCCATAAAGTTTTTCTTTTTCGGGTGAAAGGTTAAATTCGTCGAGTTTGGCAATTAAATCGGCTTCGCGCTTTTTCAGTTTCCGGGCATTCTGAAAAAAGCGTTCAAATTCGCTTGCAGGCATCCGCACAACTGCGCTCAAAAGATTTTCGGTTGAAACTTCCAAATTGTGAACGGCCATATTTTTACCTCAAAAAAATAATTTATCACAGACAAAACACAGACGCGAAATTATTTGGCGTTTAGTTCTTATTGGTCGCGCGTTAATCTTTCGGGCAAAATCCGGCAAGCCTCACGGATTCTCGATTTTAGTCACATTGACTTCGCATTTACTCTTTTCATCGGGCTTGACCTCTCCCGTAATTTTGACGATTTTGCCCGCGCCGATTTGTTTGCCGTCATCGGTGTAAACCAGCAAATCGTTCCACGTAAATTCTCTCGGCAAAGGTTTGATTTTATTTGGCTCGTCCTTGTCGCTCGTCCAAAATATTGTTCGCACTTCGTCGCCTGTAGCATCCGCTTTGGTCATCAGAAAAAGCTGTAAGCCGACAGCTTCGAGCCGACCTTTTCTGGTTAATTGGATTGTTTCGATCTGCGGCGGCAGCGAAATATAGCCTTGAATGACGACGTTTGTGCCTGCGGGTTGTGAACAAACATCTTTAATTTCGACTGCGACTGGTTTGCCGCAGCCGAACATTAAAAGAACGATTAAGATAAAAATTAGTTTTTTCATATAAATTTATCCTCACTTTCAACTCAAAAGCGCAATCACAGACGACAAATTTTCATTCAATGAGATTCGTCGTTCTCGACTCCAATATCTTGATTTTTTTCGGCGAGTATTATCTGCCGAATCTGGTGGCGGTCGGCAAGTCCGGTAATATTTTCTCCGGCAAACAACTGCCGCGCACCTTCGGCTGAAATGCCGCCGTTCATTAGTTTTATCTTAAGCAAATACGTTAATTCCGAATTATATTTATCGAAATGCAGTTTAAAATTTTCCGACATCGCTAAACTCCTTATCCGTTTCATTTTTCCTCAATTTAAGACATTTAAGAGAACTTTTCTTCCTGCCCCAAATCCTCCGAGTGCCGTAAAAATATCAGCCATTGCTCCTCTGGATTCGCCGACACCGGTTGTTAAAATAATTCTTCCCGGAGCCAGACAGCCCGATAGTTGGTAGGGAAAACTCGCCGCGTGAATGAGCAAACCCGCATCTACTCCGTCCATAGTTTTTTTGCCGTGACCTAATAATCCTTCGGCGGTGAGGCGAAAGATTTTACCTCTTGTTTTGTTTTCTTCCATTACGCATTCAATGATCTTTGCCGGAATTCGCATGGTGCTGGTGCGTTCAATCGTATGAAATTCATGACCGTACACATCGAGAATCCCGCGTTCGCCTCTTACTTCTTTGACATCATGCGGTTTAATGCAATCTTCACCTGTACTTGTGATAAAAACTCCGAGTCTTTTGAGCCACATCGGAGCTGTTCCGTCCTGACGGGCAATTGGTAAATCTTCAAAATTCATATTTTTTCTCCTCCAAGTTTTACATTTACTTCTAACGTTCCTCTCTACTTCGACTGATTTATCAAATTGAAAGACCGGCTGAAAGTGTGAAATCCGTGTCAGGAAAACTGCCGCTAATGCCCGTTGATATTATTACAGCGGGACTCGAATGAATTATTCTAGACACGACCAAACGTGTTTTCCGGGAATTTCTTTTGCTCCGATAAATATAAAAGTCATTCCCCCGGTCTGATCACAACCCGGCATAGAGCACCAGGGCAGCGTATGTGCCGCGAAAATGACTTGGCTCAAGTGTTTTATTTTGAAAATTTACGCCCTTGTAAATAACTCCTGCTCCGGGAGTCTATTGAATAGCGGCAGCATTTATTAAAAACGGCATAAAGTTCTCCTTGTAATTTCGGTAGTTTTTTCGTTAAATTGACTGTCCGTCGTCCGTGCCGCCTATATAAGGCTTAACCGGCTTTTTGGGTTTGATCTTCGGCGTCTGATTGGTCGGCGCGACCGCGTTCGGCTGATTTGTTTGAAGGCTTCGCTTCTGTTTGCGCCGCATTGACTGCCCGTCGTCCGAAGTGCCAATGAATGTGCTCGGTTTTTTAGTTTTTATATTAGGAACATCGGTCGGAATGGTCATCAGCGAATTGGTCGGCGCGGTCGTGTTCGTTTGATTTGTTTGACGGCGGCGCGTCGTCGGCTTTTTGACATTTTTTTCGGTTTCGCCGATATAATTATTCGGCTGCGTTGTTTTGCCGGTCGTCGGCGTCGAATTTTTTAGCTTTTCAATACTATATTCTTTCGGATTATATTGCCGTCTGGTAGTCGTTTGCGGGCTGCTTAATGTTGATGATTGGGTTTTAGCTTTTGCCTGACGATTTTTTCTCTGTCCGAAAGCATTGCTTGTAAAAATAAGTACCAAACTGGCGATTGCGATAATAATTAGATTTCTTTTTAACATTTTTCTTTTCTCCTTTTCCGTTTTGTTGTAATATCAAGACTCTTTCACGTTTTCGTCTTGTATGTTGGTTAGAAGAGCGAGGATAAAGCGAATTGCGTAATTTGTCCTCAAAGTTTTGCTCAAAAATTCTCAAATAAATTCTCAAAGGATTTATGAGCAATGATTCCAACAATTAATACGAGTTCGGCGAGTTTCGTTTCGATGGCTCTAAACATCGGCTCTGGCAAAATACCGAGCTGATCCTGCTTTCGCCGAAGGCTTCCGAACTTTTAAAGTTGCTGCTCGAACGCGGCGGCGCGTTTGTTTCCAAGGAAGAGATTTTCGAAACGGTTTGGAGTGATAGGTTTGTCGAAGACGGCGTTTTGACACAAAACATTTATACTTTGCGAAAAGTGCTCGGAAAAGATGACGATGACTCGCCATTGATCGAAAACCGCACGCAGCTCGGATATCGAATTACCGTTCCCGTTTCGGTCAAAGAAAAGAACGGGATTCACAAATCCGAAACGAACGGCAATCCGGACTCGATCGAAGAAATTATTTTTGAAGACAGTTTAGGGGAAAAGCGCGATCGCTCAAAAACGAAATTGGAAAAAGCTTGGCGCCGTTTTGATTTTCGGAATAATTTTACTGGCGACGACCGGATTTTTCGGCTTCCGCGTTTTCCGTCCGCGAATTACGTCCTTTTTTCGCAAACCGCTCGAATCCGTTCGCTTTCAATCGCTCACCAATACGGGCAACATTACGCATTCGACAATTTCGCCGGACGGTAATTTTGTTGCTTTTATCAGTAAAGACAACCTCTATTTATATGAAAAAGTCTGAAATAAAAACGAAAAAAGTTTTTTTGTAAAATGCCGATAAATACTAGGCAAAAAGGCGATTTTTATTCCGTCAATTTGTCTTTTTTTGCTTGCCGAAAAATTTTCGGGCAGCGGATTTTTATCACCTTTGATGAATAAAAATCCGCTGCCCGAAGTCTCAAGTTTGTATTTTAATTTTTAGATGTTTTCAGTCGCTGAAAGCTCTTTCTCTTCGGTTGACCAGATTGCCGCAAGGCGTTTTCTGGATTCGAGTTTGGCTTCGACGTTCGGAATTTTCATCACCAGAGTTTCGAGATTTATCAGATAATCCGGTTCTTGAAACAATTGCCGGATTTCTGCCAAAAACGGCTGAATTTTGGCGTAAACGAAAATATGTTCGGTGCTTGCATCGAGAAACATTTTTTCGTCAATTCCGCCGTTCAGAACAAATGATGAAGCCATATCCCAATAGGAAGTGATCATCCGAAAATTTGCGCTTGTCGGTTCGCCGCCGCGATAGAGCGCGATGATGTCCATCGCCGAGCGGGGCGCAAATTCTGAAAAATACCAAGCCCGCGCTTGACGCATTTTCTCGTCGCGCCGCAGTTCGTAAAGTTTCAAAATTGCCATCACGTCATTTTGTTTGTCCATAATTTTCTCCTCTCTTTAAGTCCCAAGTTCCAAGTTCCAAGTCACAAGTTAAAAGACAATTCCACCTTGAAACTTGAAACTTGAGACTTGAAACTTGAGACTATTTCTTAAACTCCAACTTTGCCACCAAATCCCCGCTGAGATTTTGCCCCAAAGATTTGCAGAATTGCAAATTGCGTTCGGCGACCGTGAATTTTCCGTTCGATTCTTTGAGGGCTTTTTCAAATTCTTTGACGGCGGAAGTTAAATCGCCGTTTATCGCCGAAATCACGCCGAGATTGTTGTGGCTGACGGGCGATGCGACGCTTTTGTATTGAACGCTCTTTTGAAACGCATTGCGCGCCGAATCGAAATCGTTTTGCGCCAGATAAACAAACGCCAAATCAAACCACGCTTCGCCGCTGCGCCGATTTAACCCGATCGCGCCGCGAAAGGCTTGTTCGGCGGCTTGCCAGTTTTTCAGTTCCGCCTGCGTCATTCCGAGCGCGTAAAACGCTTTTTCGTAATCGCCGCCGTTCAGTTTGACGGCTTGCTCAAATTCCGGAACGGCTTGTTTGTTTTGCTTTAATTGGTAAAGACAAACGCCGATGTTGAAATGAATTTTGGCAAGAAATTCGTTTTTTGTATGATCGCTTTCCGCAAATGCCAGCGATGTTTGAAATTCGGCGAGCGCGGTTTCATATTTACCGCTCTGTGCCGAATTCATTCCTTTTTCAAATGCTGCCTGCGCTCCGGTCTGCGCCGAAACGCTGAAAACCAACAGCGATAAAATAATAAAAATGCTGAAAATTATTCGTTTCATTCTCTAAAATCTCCCTCGACTTTTTTTAGTCTGAAATGATTTTAGTAAATTCTTGGCACGAGAATCTTTCGGCTATTTGCGGTTTGTGTTCTGAAATTGCTCAAAGAAAACTTAGCCACGAACAAACACGCGCATTTCACAAAATAACTTTAAGAATCTTTCGTGTCTTTTCGTGTTTGTTCGTGGCTAAGTTTCTTTAAGCTAACTTCATTTCGCGCCAGAGTTTCGGCGTGAATTTCGTGAATTTGCGGAAAAGCGTCGTGAAATGGCTTTGGTTTTTGAAACCCGTTCGCAGACTAATTTCGACGATCGGCAAATCGTCTTTTGACAGAAGTTCTTTGGCGAGTTCAATGCGCCGCTCCATTAAATAATGCTGCGGAGTTTGCCCGGTTGATTTGCGAAAGGCACGGGCAAAGTGAAATTGACTTAAATCCGCGATTTCGGCGATTTCCGCCAAAGATAAATCTTCTTCTAAATTCGCGTTGATAAAATCCTGCACGCGGCGCAGTTTGTAGCCGGAAAGTCCGCCGCCCAAGTTTTCCTGAAAAGAACCGGCATTGCTGTAATTTTTCAAAAGATGAAGCGTTAAGGTTTGAATCAGCGAATCGGTGTAAAGTTTTCCGGCGGGCGTTTCGGAATCTGACTCGGCGAGCAATGCAAAACCGATTTGCTGAATTAAAGAGTCTTTGTCTTTGTAAATTTCCTTAAATTCAAAATCGGCGGAAAAACGATTTTCGACGGCCGTGTTTTTGACAAATTCCGGCGTCAGCAAAATTCCCATATTGTCGAGCGGTTTTTCCCAATAGGCACCAACCGATTGTCCGAAAGGTGTCAGGCAAAGATTTCCCGCACCGCCTTTAGTTATTACGGATTTGCCGGTTGAAGAAACTTTTTCCGTTGTCAGATTGCCTGAAATTGAAATATTAATTTCGTGGCAATTTGCAACGTGTTCAAGCATTCGACCCGGCATAACGTGAGCCCGATGAACTTTTACGCCCGACCATTCGGCGGCTTGGCGAAACAAATACGGCGATTCATTTGTGTTTGGCGTCCATTCGATATGCATGAATTTTATTTGTAATGCAGATAGTCTTAAAAAGCAAGTAAGGAATCACTGACTTATGTCAGAAAAGTGTCAGAATTTGAAATTTAGTATTTTATTTGTTGCTAAATTTGCCGGGCAAAACTATATTGTTAAATGGAATCAAATACGATTCGGGATTATGAACAAGCAGCGATGGAGACAATTTAGTGCAAGTTTTTTGATTGTTCTGTCGCTATTTGTGTCTTCGGTTTCGGCTTGCGTTTGCTCTCATCATCACACGGAAAAAGTTGAAATTAAAACTTCGTCATGTCACGAGCATTCCGGCAACAAACAAAATCAAAACGCAAATTCATCCGAAACACTTGAGACATTTGATTCAGACGACAAATGTTGCTGTGTGGAATCGGCACCGAAAATTTTTTCAAAATCCGAAACAATAAAAATTGAAAAGCAGACCGCCGTTTTGCCTTTTTCGCGGGTTGAAATCAAAGCGGTTTCGCGGGTTGTTTCGGTTGAAAGAATTTATTTTGAAAAGCCATTTTATCTTTCCGATTCCTTCTACAACATAAAATCTCCGCGCGCCCCGCCGCGTCTGTAAAACAAAAAATCGGAAGCCCGAATGTTTTTGAGGGCTTTAATTCTATGAAATTTTAAGCCTCCGCGAATGCTTGGGCTGCTGACTCTTTGTCTTTACAAAGTGGGAGATTTTACTAATGAAAAAATTTATTTTGCTATTATTTTTCGCGCTTGTTTTTGGCGTGAACGTTTTTGCCGGGCAAACCTTTACGCTTGTTTCGAGCGAAAAGAAAACCATCAGACTAGCCGAACTGATCGAACTTGAAAAGGGAAGAACACTCGGCAAAAAAGACAATCAAAATTTAATTTTTACCGAAAAGGAAATTCGCCTGATCGTCAAAACCGGACCCGAAGACGATATGCTTTCGTATCGGATTCAAGGCGTGCGGAATCCTAATCTGGTGGTGCCGCCGGGCGCGACCTTAATGATTTTGTTCGTCAATTCCGATGAAGATATGAAACACGACATTCGTCTCGGGTCTATCGTGGAAGATTTCGGGATTGCGCCCGAAATCACGGAAACCGTCGGCACTAATCGGCTCGCACACAAAGCTGAAGACGGGACGCTGCAAGCCGAAGAAATCGTTATTAAATCAAGCGGAGACGGCGCGTATAAATATTTCTGTTCGGTGCGCGGACACGCCAAAGGCGGAATGTGGGGCAATATTTTC
>JBDTZT010000628.1:0-3176 GCA_040005005.1 Actinomycetota bacterium | reverse complement strand
GCGAAATTGCAGGTTCACATTTCCAGCGTCGATGTTTACGGCGATCTTGGTTCGTGATTGCCTTTTTGACGGTCTTTTCGATTGCTTCGATTGATGAATACAACCAGAGTTTCAATGTCTTGCGAACAGGCTCATTTTACGACACTTTGATTGATGCTTCGGGCGGTTTGACGATGATTTTAGTGCTTGTTTTATACAAATTTCTTACGCGAAAATGATTTCTACAAACGTTGCAGATCGCTCTGCGAAGTTTGAGAATGGCTTAAAATATTTATTTAATGTAGCCAATTGTCCGCGCAAAACTTCCATTTATCGAAACTTTGTGAGATATTTTTCGTTAGGGACTTCAAAGGAGATAATGACAAAATGAGTTTTTTCGACAAAGTTAAAGAAGCGGCAATGAATCAGTTTATTGAGGTAATCGAATGGCTTGACGATTCGGGCAATACGATTCTTTACCGTTTTCCGGTTTATCAGCAAGAAATTAAAAACGGAGCGCAATTAATCGTACGCGAATCGCAAGCGGCGGTTTTTGTTTTTGAAGGTCAGGTGGCAGATGTTTTTACGCCTGGACGTTATTCAATTGACGGCGGCAATACGCCGATTCTTTCAAAGCTCGGTGCGTGGAAATACGGTTTTAATTCACCGATGAAATCGGAAGTTTATTTCGTCAACACGAAGCAATTCACCGATATGAAATGGGGCACGTCGAACCCGATTATGCTCCGCGACGCTGATTTTGGCATCGTTCGCCTGCGGGCATTCGGCGCGTATTCGATGCGTGTCGCCGATCCGGCAATGTTTATCAAAGAAATTGCCGGGACAAACGCGCATTTTCAAACCGAAGACATTGACGAACAACTCAAACGCGCCATTGTTACCGAATTTTCCGATGCGCTTGGCGAACTGAAAATTCCCGCGCTCGATTTGGCGGCGCAATACAAAGAAGTCGGCGAAACGATTCGCGCCAAAATCAACGAAGATTTTGGCACTTACGGTTTGCAGGTCACGAAATTTTACATCGAAAACATCTCGCTTCCGCCGGAAGTCGAAGCGGCGATGGACAAACGCGCTTCGATGGGGGCGATTGGCAATGCCGACCAGTATATGAAATTTCAAGCGGCTGACGCTCTGCGCGACGCAGCGCAAAATGAAGGCGGCGGTGCTGGTTTAGGTGCCGGACTCGGTGCTGGTTTCGCCGTCGGCAATCAAATGGTCAATGCTTTCGGCGGCGCCCAACAAGGCGGCGGACAACAAGCCCAACAGCCTCCGCAAGCGCAAACCGTTCCCTGTCCGACCTGCGGAAAACCGAACGTGGCGGGCGTGAAATTCTGTGCGGATTGCGGCGGCAAGATGGAAATCGCCAAAGTTCCGTGCGTCAAATGCGGCGCGGAACTCCGCGAAGGCGCGAAATTCTGTTCGGAATGCGGCTCAACGCAGGAAAAACAAAAATGCGCCAACTGCCAAGCCGATCTTGCTCCGGGCGCAAAATTCTGCGCTGAATGCGGCACAAAAACCGATGCGGTTTAAGTAAAAAGGCAAAAGGTAAAAGGCAAAATAAAGAGCGTCTTACTTTGATTTCAAATTCGAGTAAGCCGCTTTTTACTTTCAAAACTTTGCGTTAAAATTGAATAATACTTGGAGAAAATTATGGCAATTAGTCCCGAACTTTTAGAAATTTTGCGTTGTCCAAAATGCAAATCGAAGGTTGAAATCAAGTCCGACAAGAGCGGTTTGAAATGCACCAACGCCGAATGTGCGCTCGTTTATCCGATTCGCGACGAAATTCCCGTGATGCTCGTCGAAGAAGCGAAAACGGAGAAATAAAAAACGGAAAATGGAAAATGGAAAATTTTGTTTTTATTACCCATTTTCCGTTATCAATTTTCCGTTATGAAGATTGAATGGACAAAAGTAAAACGCGTTCTCGTCGTGCGTCTGCGCTCAATCGGCGACACGGTTTTGGCAACACCTTCGCTGATTGCCCTGCGAAGATTTTTGCCCGACGCGCAGATTGATATTTTACTTGAAGATTGGGTTGCGCCTGTTTTAGCAGGTTTTGAAGCGGTTGATAATGTGCTGACCGTTTCGCGCAAAAGCAAAAAATCGCGGCTTTCGACGGCTCGTCAAATTCGCAGCAACAGATACGATGTTGCATTTAATCTTCACGGCGGAACGACCGCGACATTTTTTGTCCGTGTTTCGGGTGCAATGGCACGAGTCGGATTTTCGCATTACAGCTACAAATTTCTTTACAATTATCTGCTTTCATCGTCCGCCGATTACTGGCAAAAAGAATTTACGCATTCCGCCGAACAACAACTCGCGCTTTTGGGTTTCGTCGGTGTTCCCGTCGAAGACAAACCGAAAAGCCATTTGGTAGTTATAGAAAAAGCGCGAAATTCCGTTGAAGAAAAACTGCAATCCAAAATTCAAAATTCAAAATCCAAAATCGTGCTGATTCATCCTGTTGCGGCATTCGATACAAAACAATGGGCGATAGAAAATTTTGCGCGGACTGCTGAGTTTTTAAGTGAAAAAGGATTGCAAATCGTCGCTGTTGCGACGAAAAAAGAGAGCGAGATTTTAGGTAATCTGAAAAATCTCTCAAACGTCCCAATCATAACTTTCGACGATTTAACCTTGCCCGAAATCACGGCTTTGGCTTCGCGTGCCGAAATTTTTGTCGGAAACGATTCGGGCATCGCGCACATCGCGGCGGCTGTCCAAACTCCTTCAGTCGTGATTTTCGGCTCGTCAAACATCAATCACTGGCGACCTTGGACGGACGCGCCGAACGAAATTGTTTACGAAAAACTGCCGTGTCAGCCGTGCGCCGGATATTTCTGCAAAGAATTTGACGCGCCGAAATGTATTTTGAGCGTTAGAACTGAAAGCGTAATTGAAGCAATTGAAAAAGTTCTTTCCAAAAAAGTAAAAAGGCGAGTTCCGAAAAACCCGCCGCAGAGCATTTAAGCTGAGGCATTTAAGCTAAAGTCTATGACAAACTTATTTTTTATTCATGTTCGATTTGGCCGGAGTACTGCCACTGTTGACCATTTGATTGGTCATCGAATCGTTTTTAGCAACAATTAATTCGTTTTTCACGCTTTTAACGCCTTCGATTCCTTTAGCAACAGTGTAGGCTTTTTCTTTTTCAGCTGCGCTTCCAACCG
>JBDTZT010000057.1:0-10711 GCA_040005005.1 Actinomycetota bacterium | reverse complement strand
TGGTTTAGTCATTTATTTCCTTTATGGACGCAACCACAGCCATCTTAATAAATCGCAAGAGATTATAGCGGACGCTTAATTTTAAGTTGGTTCAGAGTTATAGCTTGAGCCGTGATTTTTCACGCATTTTCACGGCTCAAGCCGTAACTCTGAACGTATTTACAAATCTTTACATTTTTACCAAAACCAAACCTCTGTTTTCTACGTCTTATCAAAAGAACATTTCTAATTTTTCAAATTACAAAGGAGTTATTTCAGATGAAAAAGATTCTATTTTTAACAGCAATGTTTTGCTTGTTGGCGATTTCGGGTTTGGCGCAGGACAAAAAAACCGATTTTTCGGGTAATTGGACGCTCGATGTAAGCAAATCGAAACTTGATGAACGGGCACGGGTCGAATCAATGACGATGACGGTAACGCAAACCGACAAAGACATCAAGGTTGAAACGGCAACCAAAAGAATGCCTCCGCCCGACGGCGCGATGCAGGGCGGCGGACAAGGCAATGGGCAAGGTAACGGACAAGGCGGCGGCGGAATGAGACGCGGCGGTTTCGGCGGCGGCGACGGCACCACCGTCTATACGCTCGACGGCAAAGAAACGAGTATGGAAATTGAAGGTCCGATGGGCAAAATGCCGGTTAAATTAAAAGCCGAACTTGAATCGGGCGGTAAATTGAAATTATCGAAATTATCGTCATTCACGACGCAGATGGGCGAAATTACGATCACGACCAAAGAAACGTGGACGCTTTCCGATGAAGGCAAAACTCTGACGGTCAAACGCGATTCGGAAACCCCGCGCGGCACGAATTCGTCGGAAATGGTTTTCACAAAGAAATAAATTTTTAGACAAAATGAAACGAAAAGGGCAAGAGTTCCGACTCTTGCCCTTTTTAACATTTCCGCTTGAAGTTTAAGTTTTACTTTCCGCTTCCACTGCCCGTGCCGTTACCGATTCCCACAGCATTACCTACTCCCTGACCTGTTGTGATCACCGGAATATTTTTCAGTCCTAAATCCTTTCGTAGTTTTTCGGCAACTTTCGGGTCTATCTCGGAAAGTTTTTCATATTCTTTCAATACATCGTCCGTTGAACCGATTTTGTTCAAACAAACCGCGTATTCGTAACGTGTGTCCGCATCGTTCGGGTTAGTTTCGACGGCTGTGCGGAAAGAGGCGACCGCCGAATAATATTGACCCAAACCTTTGTAGGCTAGTCCCAGATTAAACTGCGCTTCAAACAATTCAGGGGTTTCCTTTATAATATCGCTGAACATTCGCCGCGCATCGTCGAAAT
Source organism: Actinomycetota bacterium (assembly GCA_040005005.1). Taxonomy (GTDB): domain Bacteria; phylum Acidobacteriota; class Blastocatellia; order Pyrinomonadales; family Pyrinomonadaceae; genus JAFDVJ01. The sequence goes on along the minus strand of JBDTZT010000057.1, from coordinate 9,412 downwards.
AACTCATTTTCAGATAATTTATGCCGATCGAAAATTTGGTGTCCGCGTTATTTGAATCGAGCAGGAGCGAACGATTCAGATAAACGAGCGAATCTTTGTATTTCTTTTGCCGATAAAGCACATCGCCGAGTTTGTTGAGAATGCGCGTATCGTTGGCGGCAAGTTTCAAAGCAAACTGTAATCTTTGCTCGGCTTTTTTGTAATTTTTTTCTTCATCGGCATTTTTCGTGGCGCGTTCAAGAAGCTGCTCTGCGCCGGATTGTTTTTGTGAATCGGTTAAGGTTTGGATTGCCGTATCGCTTAAATTATCGGGAATCGTATAGTTGCTTGACGAAACGGTTGTCGTGTTAGCTGACAATCCCGAACCTGAGCCGTAGCCGCGAACTGTCGTATTGGCAGATTTGTAATTTCCATTCGGTGTATAAACTGTAAGATCCGACGGTGATTTTGTGCTTGAAAAAGCGTTTCCGAACATCGGAATCAGCGTCGTAATGAGAATCAAAACGACAACCGGCGGCGTGATGTTGCCGACTGCCGACAAATCGCTTTCGCTTTGCACGAGCTGCTGCGCGACCGAGGCCGCTTTGGCTGAAAGAAACTGTTGACGTTGCTGCAAAACGGTCGAACCCGAACGCAGACCGACGAGCAGATTTTCGATTTCGCGTTCGATGCGCCCGCGTTTTTCGGCAAAATCGTGCGTCAGTCGTTTTTGTTCCGATTCGGGAATTTCCGCGGCGGGATCATAAACAAAGTTGCGCTCCAGATTTTCGCGCCAGTCAACGACGTTTGCTTTTATCGCGTCATCAATCGGCGGAAGCGAATTGAGCCGCTTTATTTGAACATCCGCCGCCGTTCTGATTCCGAAACTTTTTAATAAATCGAGATTTTTGCGCCCGAGACCGGCAATTTTCGCGTCGCCAATTTTGAACGAAGAAAGGTAAACCTCTAATTTATAATGAAAAACCTCGTCGTGCAGAAGTTTGACCTTTTCGCGGCTTTGCTGTTGAAGCTGCTGATGCTCCGAAATCCTTCGCTTGATTAACGAAAGGTCATTGTTGAACTGCGGAGCCGTATCGGCGGCCGTCCATTCATTTTCGAGTTGATTCCAATCCTGACGCGCTTTTTCCAGATGCGCTTCCAGATCGCCTTTACTGTTTTTGCCGGAATTGTTGAGCGCGACGATAAAACCCGTCATCAGAATTGCGCCGATAAAAAAGCCGACGCCCGCACCGGCGATCGCCGTCAGAAATATAACGACGCAGAATTGCAAAATAGCAAGCATAATAAACCGCGAAAGATTTTCGCGCCGCTTATTTTCAGCTTCGGGCGACGGCGGCGGCAGGGCTAACGGCTTCGGCGGTTTGGCGGGCAAATTTTGCGGAATAGTCAGACTCGAAACCAGATTTTCGACCGTAAAAATATTAAACTGTTCGTCGCCCGCCGTCCGATTTCCGCTGACGAACGGAAAGAGCATCAAACCCGTTTTCGATTCGATTTCACACCACGGACAAGCGTGTAATTGCTCAAAATAAAAATGTCCGATGTGCAGCGAGCATTGTTTCAGCGAATCCGACAAATCTTCCAACGCCTCGATCCATTCACGCGGTTCGGGACGTTTGAGCCTCAGGAAAGCGCGTTCAAACATCGTTGCGAGACGCGGCGTAATGGCCGACAGCGAAAGTGTTCCGGGCGGTTGTTTGACGCTTCGCGAAATTGCTCTTTCGCCGTAAGCGAACCGCTGTTCGCGGATACAGTCTTCGAGCGATTTGTCTTTATCGCCGAGATAATTTCCCGCAAACGGATGTCGGCCGAGGAAAAGCAGTTGGAAAATTATCACTGCCAGTCCAAAATTATCGTGTGCGGGAAGTCTTTCGACTTCGCCTAAATTCGCGCCTTGCAGTTCAGGCGCGAGATGTGTCGCGACGCCGACTTCGCAGCGGTAGCGAAAATCGCCACGGCTTACGCTGTAGCTGTCACAGTCAATCAATTTCACTGTTCCGTCACGAAGCACGACGCAGTTGCCGTGATTGACATCGCCCATGATGTGATTATTTTTGTGCAGATTGTAAAAAGCGCGGGCGACGTTTGCTGCCGTGTGAATCAGAAATTGCCACGTCGCTTCGGGAAAATGAACGCGGCGGCTTTTTAAGCTGTAAAGCTCGTGAATTTCTTTCGCCTTGACGTTCGGCATCAGAAAACCGACCGTTTTGCCGCCGGGCGCATCGTGCAGGGTATCAACAATCCACGCCGCAACTTTGAGCAGCTGGTCGTTTTTGTTTTCCGCCATCCAGCGCAATTTTTCGGCTTTTTCCGCATCAATCGGTTCGTGATAGATTTTGGCGACGAGCGCTAGATCGTTCGGACAGAAAAAAACCGTTCCTTCGCCGCCGCGCCCGATTTGGTTGGTTAAAACGTAAGATTGACCTTGACTGTCGTAAAATGTCGGCATAGCTTTTTTTACCTCTTCGACTGGAGCGTGGGCGGCTCACCTGCAAGCGTTTGAAAAACGCTAAAATACGTTCGCAATTAGAGATTACTCGCATCAGTGCGAACTTTTTCAGATTGCTCGCGCAATCCCGGCAGACGAGCCGTCCGCGCTCCTAACAATCGCCCGCGAAGCCAAAATGATTGTTTTGTCATCGTCGGTTTTCTCGTTGATCTTCGGGGAGCTAAGAAAATTTTCGAGCTTTTCGTTCAAACCGTTCGGCGCGTTGCCGTTTCTGAGCGGCGCAATCATCGGCATCAGAAACGGTTCGTGCGGCTGGTTAGTTTGATAATCAACCGCGACCGCGTAAATTCCGTCCGAAAACAAAATCAAATCTTCGACCGCTTCTTCGATCAACTCAAAACGCAAACTTTCGGCCGCCGTGTCGTCCGTCACAAATTCGGTGACGTTGACATATTCCGCTTCGACGGGCGCGATGGCGAAACGATAGCTTTTGGCCGCGCCCGAAGCCGAAAAAACAATTGCGCCGTCGCCGATTTGGTAAAAAACGGCGGAATGCGCGCCGATCACCGCGCCGACAAATGTCGAAGCATAATCGCGCAACGCTTTTTTGTCTTTCTGCGATATTTCGGCGATTTTCTGCTGAAAATACGAAATCCAAAGCTGGCCGAAATCGGCCGTCAGCGATTTCAGCGAAGCATCTTTCGCGCTCAAAAAATCGGCGACCTCTTCAGTAAAAATCTGACAGGCGATTTCGGCACCGGTTTGTCCGCTTGTCGTGCTTCCCGCGCCGTCGGCGACCACCGCGATCAATACTTCGCCTTCGCCGGTAGTTTCGACCGTGCGGCAGGCAAATCGGTCCTGACATTCCGTGTTTTGATTGATATGCGCCTGCCCGATTGCCGAAGCGTGGGCGATGCGCCAAAGCTTCTGGTTCATCAAACTTCTGACCATCCGTAAGGTTTATAATCGGGAATCGGAACTGAATCGCCCGGATTTGACCGCGAAACATTTTTCAGCGAAGCCGACAGCCACAGGAAAAATTCCTTGAAGCGGACGCCTGAAAGTCGCATCGGTTCGCGCACGGTAATTTGTTTCAAAACATTGAAATCCGCCTTTTGCACGCCGAGCGCGAAAAACGAAAACGATTTGCTTTCTTCGCCGGCGCGGATAATTTGCGGAAGATGCTGCCAGCTATCGGTCGGTTCGCCGTCCGTAATCAGAAAAATCCACGGGCGAAAAAGTTTGATGCCGTTGTCGCGCAAAACCTGTTTCCGAATTCTCAGCAAATCGAGTCCGCGCGTAATTGCCGCACCGAGCGGCGTGTCGCCCGCCGCTTCGAGACGCGGCAGACGAAACTGGTCGGCAGTCGTAAAATTCTGCATCACGTTGACCGGACCGAACGTGACGACCGCGATCTCGACGCGCTTCAAACTCAATGAATCGCTGAAAAGTTCTTCGCGAAAACCTTGAATTCCGCTGTTGAGTTCTTCGATCGGATCGCCCTGCATCGAGCCGGACGTATCGAGAAGCAAAACACACGGACAACGCGGTTCGGGATTTTCGGCAAATTCAGCCGCCGCAAACGGCTGCTGTTCGTCGTAATTGTAAGAATTGTTTTCCATAAATCAATTTTTAGCTATGTGATAATGATATAATTCATTTCACTAAATTGGCAATATTTTTTCGTGATTTTGAATGGATACAGCGATGATTATTTCAGAAATATCATTTTCCCAAGCCATTAAAAAATTCATTTTTTTTTTGAAGGGTAATAATTTACCGACGGAACTTTTGTGGGTTTTTACAGAAGATGTTTTTTGCAGAAATATTAAAACTTACGAAACGGACTTTTGGATAAAACTTCCTTTTCCCAAAGAAAACAAAATACTTGCGGAAAAGCAATATCAAATAGGGCAGCAAAAAAATCTCGGCATTTGTTTTTCCGCTTTTGCTCTATGTGAAGCTAAAATCTGTTGTTACTTAGTCATTCCGAGAGATGAAGAAGATTCAGAATTCTTGTTTATGTCGCCGGATTATTTGAAATTCAGTTTTGCAAAAGATATGCCGAAGCCGAAAGTGGTAAAAAACTCATTTCGTTGGTTTATCTTCAAAATTTTGCCTTTCAAATACAAACAAGGAAATTTTTTGGTGTATTTAGAATCGAAAAAGAACTTGCAGTTTCGGCGCGTTTAGACGATTATAAACCAAACAATTCATCTCCTTGAGCGAATGACGAAAAACCAAATAAAATGCGTCGGCGTAGTCGTTAAGCCGAACCACAAAGAAGCGTGGGAAACAGCGTGCGAACTGTCCGCCTGGCTCGAAAAGCGCGGGATTACTTTGATCGGGAGCCCGCACGAAGAAGACGAAATTTGCCCGATCGAGGATGTCGGTGCGGAAGAATTTCAGAAAAAAGCCGATTTGATCGTCGTCCTCGGCGGCGACGGGACGATGATCTCGACGGCCCGTTTGATCGGCAGCCGCGAAGTTTTGGTGCTCGGAATAAATTACGGCAGTCTCGGTTATCTGACCGAATTTCGCATCGAGGAAATGTTTTCCGCGCTCGAAGAAATCCTCGCGGGAAATTATGAAACCGACCGCCGCGAAATGCTCGAAGTCGAACATTTTCGGGGCGAAACACTGCTCGGCAAAGGTCGCGTCCTAAACGATGTTGTCATCAACAAAGCGGTGCTCGCGCGGATTATCGAAATCGAAGTCAGTCTTGACAATCTTTTTGTCAATAATTTTCGCGCCGACGGTTTGATCGTCGCAACGCCGACCGGTTCGACCGCCTACAGTCTTTCGGCGGGCGGACCGATCGTTTATCCTTCGATGAACGCGGTGGTGATCACACCGATTTGTCCGTTTACACTGACGAATCGCCCGATTGTCGTCCCTGATACGGCGGAAATATGCTTGCGTTTGAAAAACGAAAGCGACGGCGTGGTTTTGACATTGGACGGGCAAATCGGTTATCAAATGCAAACCGGCGATTGTGTTCTGATTCGCAAAAGTCCGCTGACTTTTAACCTCGTCCAGCCGCCGAACCGAAATTATTTTGACGTTTTACGCAACAAATTAAAATGGGGAAGATAGATCAATTACGAATTATCAATTACGAATTACGAATGAAAAAATCATTCCGCAATTCGTAATTCGTAATTCGTAATTCGTAATTAAACTTATGAAACTACCGAAAATTTCGCTGACCTGGAAGATTATGATCGGTTTGGTGTTGGGAATTTTTCTCGGCTGGCTCATTCGGCAACTCGATGTGGTCGATCCCGCAACCAATAAGCATTGGGTTTTAGGGTTAGAGCTCGATACGCTTTTATCGGTTATCCGTTCGCTTTCGATACTCTTTTTAAATCTGATCAAATCAATTATTGCCCCGTTGATCTTTGCGACGCTCGTGATCGGAATTTCCGGCACGGGCGACATCAAACAGGTCGGGCGGATCGGCGCAAAATCACTTATTTATTTTGAGATCGTCACGACGCTGGCGTTATTCGTCGGTTTGGCGGCCGTCAATATCGTTCAGCCCGGAAAAGGGGTATCGCTTTCCAGTGCGGTCAAAGAAGAGAAAAATTACGATAAATCGGATTGGGCAAAACGCGCCAAATCTTTAACGAAAGAAGCAACCGATGCTTCGATTAAAGCCGATGAATTATTAACCCAAACCGCTACAAATCCAAACGCGGCAACCGAAGCGCACGAACTGGAGACGCTTTCTGCCCAAAAATCTTCCGACGCATTAGACTCGATTACCAAAGCTTTGACCGCGCCCGAGCCGGCAAAACCCAAATCGTTAAGCGATATAATCGCCCATCTTTCGCCTTCTTCGATCATTCAGGCAATGGCGGAAGGTGATGTTCTGCAAATCGTTATCTTCTCGGTGATCTTTGCGCTCGCCGTGACCTCGATCGGTAAAGAAAAGAGCGCGGCGGTCGTCAAATGGTGTGAATCGCTGGCGGATATTATGTTCCGCTTTACCGAATTTATTATGAAATTCGCGCCCGTCGGCGTCGGCGCGGCGATGGCTTATACGATCGCGCATAACGATCAGGGACTTGGCGTGTTAAAGAATTTGGCGGCGCTTATTTTGACGCTTTACGGTGCTCTCATCGCATTTGCCGTACTAATACTGCTGCCGATCGCGCTGCTTTTCAAAGTTCCGATCAAGGATTTTATCAATGCCGTCAAAACTCCGGCGTCGATCGCTTTTGCCACCACTTCGAGCGAATCCGCTTTGCCGAAAGCGATGGAAAATATGGTCCGCATGGGCGTTCCGCGCCGCATCGTCAGTTTTGTTTTGCCGACCGGCTACTCGTTTAATCTCGACGGCACGACGCTTTATCTCGCGCTCGCCTCGATCTTCGTCGCCCAGGCCGCCGGTATTGAGATGTCTTGGACGCAGCAGATCCTGATGCTTCTGACCTTGATGCTCACGTCAAAAGGCGTGGCCGGAATTCCGCGCGCCTCGCTCGTCATTTTGTCCGCCACGCTCGCCTCATTTTCACTTCCGGTCGAAGGCGTGATCTTGATCTTCGGTATTGACGAATTGATGGATATGGGACGAACGGCAATTAACGTGATCGGAAATTGTCTGGCGACGGTCGTGATCGCCAAATGGGAAGGCGCGTTCCGCAACGAAGAATGGGAACGCGAAGAAGCCGAACTCGAAGAAGTGACGGGACAAGCTCCGATTGTCGCAACCTAAATTCACGGAAAATTATTTCTTCTATTTCGTGAAAATCGGTTAAAATTCTTCTGAGGTGAAATTTATGATGAATATTCAATCACAGCCGCAACCGCGACGGCTTCGTCTCAGAGTTGACGATTACTACAAGATGATCGAACTCGGAATGCTCGAAGATTACGAAAAAGCCGAAATCATCGAAGGAGAATTGATACAAAAAATGACGATCGGAGATAAACACGCTTCTGTTGTAAATAATTTAACTCGGTTTTTTGTGAAGAATGTTTCGGATGAAGTTTTGGTGAGCGTTCAAAATCCGCTTCGGGTGACGGATTACAACGAGCCGGAGCCTGATTTTGTCTTAGCCGATTTGACAAAATATGACGGCAAACGCCATCCGCGACCGGCAGAAGTGCTTTTAGTTGTCGAAGTTTCCGATTCGACGCTGAAATACGACCGCGATGTCAAACTTCCGCTTTATGCCGAAGCCGAAATTGCCGAAGTTTGGATCGTTAATTTGCCGAGCGAAATTGTCGAAGTTCACACTAAACCAAAATTCGGGCTTTATCAATTGGTTCAATTTTACAATCGCGGCGAGATCGTAAAATCCGAAATGATTCCGAATTTAGAAATCGAAGTTGAAAAAATTATTGGAGAATAAAAAATGTTTCCGCTTGGCGACGACAATTCCGACCGTGTAATTACGCCGTATGTTAATTACATTTTGATTGCGATTAATATTCTGGTTTTTGTGTTTCTGCAAGGTTTTGGCGGTAACGATGCGTTCACCTACGCTTTTTCGCTCGTACCGAAGGAAATCACGACCGGCATTGATATTATCACCTCGCAGGTTATCCGCGACGCGGCAAGCGGACAAACCGCGACGATTCCGAATTTTGCCGCGCCGCTCGGTGTTTATTTCAATATCTTGAGCTCGATGTTTATGCACGGCGGCATCTCGCATATTTTCGGCAATATGCTGTTTTTGTGGATTTTCGGCGACAATATCGAAAATCTCATCGGGCATATTCGCTACGCCGTTTTTTATCTCATCTGTGGACTGGCTGCCGCGTTCGGGCAAATCATCCTCGGTCCCGATTCGATCATTCCGATGCTCGGCGCGTCGGGTGCAATTTCGGGCGTGCTCGGCGGTTATATGCTCCTTTTTCCGACCAATCGCGTTCGCGCTCTTTTATTTAATATTTTTACAACCGTTCCGGCTTACGTCGCGCTCGGACTGTGGATTGGCTACCAAATTCTTTTAGGATTTATGACTCCGGCCGGCACCGGCGGCGTTGCTTACGCCGCGCACATCGGCGGATTCTTAGCGGGACTCGCGCTCATCAAAGTATTCGCTATTGGAAAAACCGTGCACCGGATTGGTCAGTAGCGTCCGTCTAGCCGATGCGTGTAGTTTCATACGGAGACACGCCGCATTTGCTCACGCAAACGCTACTGACTTTTTTCACAATAATCAAAAATCTTTGCGTTGATCATTTTGCAATTATTACAGTTGCGGATTATCGGCACCCGGCGGAACGATCCAGACTTTCATCCAAACTCCTGCTCCGTTCGGATTTGTGCCGCTTCTGACAATCGTGATACGGTTTGCATCGTATTTACGGAAGGTAATTGCTTTCTGAATTTGTTTTTCACGAACAGCAATTTCCTCATCGGTTCCGTAATTAATGATATAGCCTTGTCCATTGGGTTCGTTATCAAGTTCAAGAAACAAAGCGTCCATTCTCGCTTTTACTTCATTATTTGAAAGTTTTCCGTATTGGTCTAACGACATTCCGCAAACAGGGGTTTTTCGCATAACCGAGCCAGTTTCCGAAGCCGAAGCCGCACAATTATCATACAAGCCCTTAATTTTAATTTCTGCTGTAATATTTGTGTCTTCCAAATCTGTTGTATCAACTGTAATGGAAGGCGTTCCCTGCCCGCTTGAAATTGTTCCCGACGAAACTTTCCATTCGTATTCGAGCGTTAAATCTTTAGTTATGCCTGTAACATTTGCCGTAAAATTCATCGGCTCACCTGTACGAACAACGCCGCCGTGGGTAACTTCGATTGTTGCACAGCCTAATTTATCGTTTTGGGCAAAAACCGAAGTGCTGAAAACCAAAACCAAAATTGTCGTGAAAATAATCTGTTTCATAGCATAAACCTCGAAAATTTCTCTCAAATATACTCCAAAAATTAAAAAATATAAAGATTTTTCGCGAAATTTCTTGTTTCACACTTGAAACGCTATGCAACTT
>JBDTZT010000627.1:0-3179 GCA_040005005.1 Actinomycetota bacterium | reverse complement strand
TGGAGTTCGAGCGCGGGTTCCGAGGTGATGAAACCACTCGCTGCGCCCGTTTTAGGCGGAATGGTTTCGAGTCTTTTGCACGTTCTGATCGTCACGCCCGTCATTTTTTTCTGGCTGCGTGAACGCGAGTTGAAACGCGCAACACAAAAGGGTTTGAAAAATGCTGAAACCTAAACGAAAAACAAAATCTATTTATTTGCCGGTTGTGCTGCTTTTCGCGCTGATGTCTCAGTTTGCCCATCCGGCAAACTCGCAAACTGTCGCAATACGGGACAAAACCGATTCAACGGTAAATTTGTATCTTGATTTGCAAGGCGGAATAACGCCGGATGAAGCCGTCGCCATTGCACTTGAAAACAACGGCGAGATTCAGGCTTTACGGAAAGAATCGGAAGCCGCGCGAAGTTTGGTCAAACAAGCCAACTTAAGGGCGAATCCAAAGCTCGAAGCAAACGGGGCGCGGCAAATTAACGGCACGGACTCGCAAGTAATGGTCGAAGGAATGCTGCCGCTCGAACTCGGCGGCCGGCGGCCGGCGCGGGTTCGCGTGGCACAAGCCGAACTCGAAATACGCGAATTTGCTTTGGCAAATCAGGAACGTCTGCTCGCCGCGGAAGTCCGTCAACAATTCGGCGAAACGCTCGGAAATATCAAAAAACTCGAACTGCTGGAAAAATTGCTGACAAATGCCAAACAAGGCTATGAAATCATTTCCGCTAAAGTCACCGAAGGGCGAACTGCGCCGCTCGAACAAAATATGCTGATGGTCGAACTCAACCGCTTGCGCTCGATACGCGAAACGGCGGAAGGAAAAACGGAAACGGCGATGTTTGAACTGCGAAATATGCTCGGAATGAATCCTGCCACGCCGCTTCGTCTGCGCGGCGATTTTGAAAATCTGCTCGATGCTTTGCCGCCGCTTGACGAAGCGGTTGTCAATGCCTTGCAAATGCGCCCGGATTTGCAAGGTGCGCGGGCAATGGAGAAACTCGCTGTTGCCAAACTGGAACTGGCGCGAACCGACGGCAAACCGGATGCAAGTTTTAAAGCCGGGTATCAACGGATGAAATCGAGTTTTCCACTGAACGGTCTGACGGAAACGGGCGGACTGCAACCGATCGAAAGCGTTTTTCATTTTTTCACCTTCGGCGTCGAGATTGATTTGCCGGTTCGCAACCGCAATCAGGGCGCCATAGAAGCCGCGATTTTTGAGCAGGAAGCGGCACAAAGAAGAATCGAATTCGGTGAGTTGACCATTCGCCGCGAAGTCAATGTCGCGTATGCCCGTTTCAACCGCGCTGCCCGCGCATTGTCAATTTTTCAAAACGGCGTGCGCGATCAAGCCGCCGCAAATTTGCAAGTCGTCTGGCAAACCTACGAACTCGGCAAGTACAATTTGTCCGATTATATCGCCGAAGAACGCCGTTTCCTCGAAATCGAAAATGAATTGATTGACGCTTTTGTCGAAACTTATCTGGCGCGCCTAGAGATTTTGCGGGCAACTAACGCGGCGGAGTTAAGAAAATGAACGAAGACAATAAATTGGAAAATAAAGTAGAAATCATCGAAGAAGCGGAAAATGAATCTCCCCGCGGCCCCACCAAATCAAATCGCAAGCCGCTGTATATCGCTCTGGCGATAATCAGCGTGGGCGTTTTAAGCATCTTGGTGTTTGTCATTTTTCGCAGTAGTCGTCAAGGCGGTGAAGTCGTATCTGCGCCGCGCTCGGTGACGTTTGATGAAAACACGAATCAGGAAAATTCAACGGCGATTGGAGAGCAGACCGTCACCGTCGAACCCGAACAGGTCGAACGTATCGGCATCAAAATTGAAACTGTCGGCGAAACGATGTCGAGCGAAGCCGCGGCGGTTGCCGCGACCGGCGTTGTCGAGCCCGATGTCTACAACGAAACGCCCGTTATTTCTCTGGTTGGCGGCGTGGTGCGCCGCATTAATACCCAACTCGGCGAAAATGTGAGCCGCGGGCAAACGGTGGCGGTCATTTTCAGCGACGAACTCGCGGCTGCGCAATCGCGTTATCTCACTTTGCAAATCGAAGCGCAAACGGCAAGGCAAAACTACGAACGCGCTGCAAAACTCGTCAAAATCAGTCCGGTGAGTAACGCGGAATTAGATGGAGCACTGGCAAAACTAAAAACCGCGCAAGCCGAATTGGAAGAACATCATAAACACCACGAACGGATTCTAAAACTTATCAAAATCGGCGCGGCAAGTCGGGAAGAACTCGAACAGGCGGAAACTAAACTCAAAACTGCCGAAGCCGAAGTTGAAGAATCGCGCAAGCGCTATGACCGCGCGGTTAAAGTTGCCCAAATCAACCCAACGAGTAATACGGAATTTGAGCAAGCCTCTGTCAAATTGCGAACCGCCGACACCGAATTTGCTTCGGCAAAGCAAAGATTGTTCTTGCTCGGACTCTCGGAGCAACGAGTCAACGCGCTGCGTTCCGCTTCGCAAATAAGTTCGGAAGTTGAGCTGACCGCTCCTGTTTCCGGCACCGTCACGAGCCGCACCGTCAATCAGGGCGAAATTGTCGAAGCCAATAAGGAATTATTGAAAGTCACGAATCTTTCCGCCCTCTGGGTAATCGCCCAGATTTATGAAAAAGATTTGGGAAAAATGCGGACCGGAAGCGGCGCGTCCGTGACGACCGACGCTTTTCCCGAAAAACTTTTTCGCGGACACGTAACCTATATTGATCCGAACATCAATCAGGAAACGCGCACCGCACAAGTGCGCGTCGAACTTGAAAATCCGGGACAAATTCTGAAAATCGGAATGTATGTCAATGTCAGTTTCGGCGCGCTGGGAACGGGCGAAAGGACCGCGCCGGTAATTCCAAGTGCCGCCGTCCAAAATATGAATAACCGCCGGATTGTTTTCGCGGCAACCGATAAAGCGAATGTTTTTACAATGAAATTCGTGCGGCTCGCAGCGGAAAACAACGGACAATTCGTAGTTTTGGAAGGTTTGAACGTTGGCGATAAAATCGTTACCGAAGGAAGTTTTTTGCTTCGCGCCGAACTGCTCAAGCAAAATCCGATGCACTCGCCTTAAGAATTTGATAATCGTCTGATACGGCTCCATATCAGGCTGTCAAGCGACGGTGCTACAAGAGTAAAATTATCCGCTCGCAATAGTCTGAAATTAAAATCTTT
>JBDTZT010000056.1:0-10724 GCA_040005005.1 Actinomycetota bacterium | reverse complement strand
TCAGCGCGCGAAAGGCGGCGAGCAGTTTGTTGATGTCGTCGAAATGCAAGCCGGTGGTCGGTTCGTCGAAGATGAAAAGCGTTTTTGATTTGGTTTTCGTCGCTAGATGCGCGGCGAGTTTGACGCGCTGCGCTTCACCGCCGCTTAAAGTCGTTGCCGATTGTCCGAGCCGTAAATAGCCGAGTCCGACGGCTTCGATGACTTTTAGTTTATTGACTAATTTGTTGACTTCCTTGAAAAACAAAATCGCCTCGCGGACAGTTAATTGCAGGACTTCAGCGATGTTTTTGCCTTTATATCTGATGTCAAGAATTTCGTCCTTAAAACGCGTTCCGCGACAGTCTTCGCAGGTTAATTCAACGTCCGCCAAAAACTGCATTTCGACCGTCACCGTGCCGCTTCCCTGACAAGTTTCGCAGCGTCCGCCGGGAACATTGAACGAAAAATGTGAAGCGTTGAAGCCTTTTGCTTTCGAGGCATTTGTCGCAGCGAAGGTTTCGCGGATCGCATCGTAAGCCTTGATGTAGGTGACCGGATTTGATCGAGGCGTGCGTCCGATTGGCGATTGGTCAACTAGAATGATCTCGTCAACAAGTTCCGCGCCTTTTATTTCCTTGAAATGCCCGACCTGACCTTGCCATTCGCCGCGTTTTTTCTTGATTCCGGCGTAAAGAATATCGTGAACGAGCGTTGATTTGCCCGAACCCGAAACGCCCGTGATGCAGACGAGCAGATCGAGCGGAATTTCGACCGACACGTTTTTCAGATTGTTTTCGCGGGCGCCGATGATTTCGATTTTGCGCTTGGTTGGTTCTTTTCGTTTCGACGGAATTTTGATTTCCAAATCACCGCGCAAATATTTTGCCGTCAGCGAAACATCGTCTTGAATTAGTCCGAGAAAATCGCCTTCAAAAACGAGATTTCCGCCGAGTTCGCCGGCGTAAAGTCCGATGTCGAGAATATGGTCAGCCGAGCGCATCGTTTCTTCGTCGTGTTCGACAACTAAAACCGTATTACCGATGTCGCGCAGATTTTCGAGAATTTTAACGAGTCGCGCATTATCTCGCGGATGAAGCCCGATTGAAGGCTCGTCCAGAACATAAAGCGCCCCGACGAGCTGCGAACCCAGGTTTGTCGCCAGCTGAATGCGCTGCGCTTCGCCGCCGGAAAGCGTTGAAGCAAGACGGTTAAGTGTTAAATAATCAAGTCCGACATCAATCAAAAATTTTAAACGGCGGCGAATTTCCAAAAGTAATTTTTCGGCGATTTTTTCGCGTTCTTTGCTTAAATTAAGTTCATCGAAAAACTTTTGGGCGTCGTTGATTGCCAAATTTACGGTTTCCGGCAAATTTCGTCCACCGACTTTGACGGCTTGTGCTTCTTTCCGAAGTCGTCCGCCGCGACATTCGGGACAAGTTGTATAGCCGCGATATTTCGCCAGAAAAACGCGGACGTGGAGTTTATATTTTTTCGTGTCGAGCCATTTGAAAAATCCGCGAACGCCTTTCCATTTGCCTTTTCCCTCGAAAACAGCGTTTTTTTGCGCAGCGGTTAAATCTGCGAAAGGTGTTTTCATCGAAATGTCTTCGCCGGCGCAGAAGGTTTTCAGAGCCTTTAATGCCCAATCGTATTGCGGGCGCGTGAATGGTTCGATTGCACCATCAGCAATTGATAAATTTTCGTTCGGAACAACTAAATCAAAATCAATATCAACTGTATTTCCAAAACCTTGGCAAAGCGGACACGCGCCAAACGGGGAATTAAAACTAAAAAGCCGCGGTTCCGGTTCTTCAAAAATCGTGTCGTCGTATTTGCAGATGAATTTGTCGGAGAAATTGAGTGTTTGCGAAGTTAAGCCGGTCGCTGCCGCTTCCGGTTCTGACGTTTTGATAATTGCCGCGCCGCTTTCGCGGAAACAGATTTCGAGTGAATCAACTAATCTTTGACGAATTTCTTGGTCGGCTTTCAAGCGGTCAATCAGAACGAATGTATTTTCGAAATCTTTGAAGGGATAATCTTCCGGTTTTTGCAAATCAATTGTTTCGCCGTTTCTAAAAAGCCGCGTAAAACCGCTCTGCATCAAACTCATCAGATGCGGAATCGGGCTTTGGCTTTTGGTTTTTGGTTTTTGGAATTCTATTTCCGATGGAAACAAAACATAAAACCTGTCTCCTTTCGCCAAAGTTTGCAAAATTTCATCAGCCGCCGATTCGGGTGAATCTTTTTTTACTTCGCGGTTGCACACGTAGCAAAAAGTTTGCCCGACACGCGCAAAAAGCAGACGCAGATAATCGTAAATTTCGGTTTGCGTGGCAACGGTCGAACGCGGATTGCGCGTCGAGTTTTTTTGCCGAACCGCAATCGCGGGCGCAATTCCCAAAATCTCGTCAACGTCGGGTTTATCCATTCGTTCGAGAAATTGACGCGCATATGCCGAAAGCGATTCGACATAACGGCGTTGACCTTCGGCGTAAATCGTGTCAAACGCCAAACTGGATTTTCCCGAACCGGAAACGCCCGTCACGACCGTTAATTTATTGAGCGGCAAATGAAACGAGATGTTTTTTAAGTTATGAACCCGCGCACCGCGAACTTCGATTGTTTCTTCTTTGGACTTCACTGCTTGCATAGATGAAATATTTTGCCGTTTAAGCAAAATTAAATTTTACCAAATTGGATTTAGGAAACAAAACACGAATCAAAAGTAAAAAGTAAAAAGCAAAAGGCAAAAGTTCGGAATAAAATTGAAAGTTTTGAGTATAATATATTTATGAAATCAGTAATTTTATTTCTTTCGTGTGTTTTGTTCGCTTCATGTTCGATGGAGAAAGTCGAAAGTCAGAAATTAAACGACGACCAAAAACCAAAAACCGAAAACCAAAAGGCGAAACAACCTGTGTTAGTTGAACTTTTTACTTCGGAAGGCTGTTCGAGTTGTCCGCCGGCCGACCGCGTTTTGGCGTTTCTCGAAAAAGAACAGCCTTCCGCGCAAGCCGAGATTATTACGCTTGCTCTCCACGTTGATTATTGGGACGACGGCGGTTGGAAAGACGTTTATTCATCCCCTCTTTTCACGCAAAGACAGGAATTTTACTCACAAAAATTCAAACTTGATTCGATATACACGCCGCAAATGGTCGTTGATGGAACTCAGGAATTTGTCGGAAATGATTCGGGCAAAGCCGCGAAAGTCATTAACGAAGCGGCAAAAACTCAAAAAGGAAAGGTCGAAATCGCCAAAAATGAAGATAAACTGACGATAAAAATTTCGGATTTGCCCGAACACGAAAACACGACTGTTTATCTGGCAATCGCTGAAAATAATTTAGTTTCAAACGTCGCCCGCGGCGAAAATTCGGGTAAAAAACTTGAGCATCAATCGGTTGTCCGCGAACTTAAAGCCATTGGCAATCTCAACGCGCAGCAAAAATCTTCCGAAATTGAAACAACTTTGCCGATGAATTCAATTTGGAAGCAGGAAAATCTCAGAATAATAGTTTTCGCACAAGAAAACAGTAGCCGGAAGATTTTGGGAGTCGGCCGAATTACTTTGGAAAAGAACTGAAAAATCAAACAGTTTAGCGGTTATAAAATTTTTTTACGTTTTTTGGTCGGTAACGCTTTATGAAAAATGATTTAGTCGTTAACCCGTTCATTCAGCTTCAATTTGCGAATGAAGACAGGTCGAAATTTTTTATCGTCGCACCAAAACTTCAGAACGGTTTGCTTCAATTGGAAATCAGCGAATCAAAATATCCTCATCTTCACGAGCTTTTTTTAGATTTGGCGCAAACGCGGTTTGATTTTATTGATGTTGAAAAAGACCTTGACGCCACCGAACGCGAGTTATTATTTGAAGCGGGAGTTTTGGTTGAACCCGAAAATGTTCCTGACAAACCGCTTTTTGCCTGTTTTTTGGATGATGTTGAAACTGAAGAATTTGCAGGCGACGCTTCTTCGTTAATAGTCAGTCCGGCTTTTCGTTTCGAGCCTTTTAATTTTGCAAATTTTCTGTCCTGGGCGCACGAAAAACATTTTTCGCCGCATCAACCGTCGGTCTGGTTAAAACAACTCGTCACGGGGATTGAAATCGGCTACTGGCTTGATAGTAACCAAGCCGAAACGGTTGCGAAATTTACGGCGGGCGAAAAATTGTCAATTGAAATTGAGCCGGATTTTCTTTCCAAGTTGATAACGTGCGGAATTTTGGCGACTCCCGAAATGTTAAGGGAAAGCGAAGCGGAGCAAAGCGAGATTTTAGAAAAGGCAAAAATCAAATATCAACAATCAAAATATGTCGTTTTGCGCGAGCTTCTGCCGGCGGCACAGATGACAGCGATGCGCCGTTTTTACCGGCAATACGTCAATCATGGCTTTATGCCGTTCAATGACTTACAGAGCAATCGTTATTATCAACATAACGAACCGCTTGCCCGCCATTTTCACCAAAATTTGGCCGGATTGATGAGTCTAGTTATCGGCGAAGAGGTGGTTCCTTCGTATGTTTATGCCGCGTCATACATAGACCAAGCCGATTTAATGCCGCACACAGACCGCGCCCAATGCGAGTTTAGTATTTCATTTCAGGTTGATTATTTTCCCGAACCTGAAAATCATCTCTCGCCGTGGGGATTATTTCTGATGCCGCCCGGTTTTTCGGCGGACGGCGCATTTGTCTATGACGCGAAAAATTTTCCCGCGAAAAGCGAAACTGAAGATAAAAACACGGCGGTTTATCTCAGAAGCGGCGACGGTCTGATCTACAAAGGACGCGAACTTGTCCATTACCGATACGCGTTGCCTGACGGACATCAATCAACATCTTTATTTTTTCATTATGTTCCGAAGAATTTTGAAGGACTGTTAAATTAAAATCTCTATTTTTAGGTTTTATTGATTGCGGTTTAGAACTGAAAAATTACCAGCGAAAATCGTATTTTGTAAAATTTTCGCGCCAGTCTTCAGCCGTTTCGATTTTGAGAATCGGAATGAACCCGTCAAAAGTTATTTCAGCTTCCAAAGTGCGGTGCAGACGATAAGTTCGGCCCGTCGGCGAGCAAACGATAAGCGTTGCTTTTTCCAAGTTAAATCGAGAAACAACCGCGCTCCGCCAATCAGTTTTTGAACGAATCAAAAGCCGTCCGCCAATTGGCAATTCGCGTAAAGTTATTGAAGTTTCGGGAGTTTCCACTTAGTTTGAAATTGTTTGTAAGATTCCGCGGGAAGCTGAATCAACACCGGATTTTTCGCCGCGTCAATTAATTTTAGAATTGATTCAAGATTTTTACGTTCCATTGCCGTGCAGCCTGCCGTCCCGCTTTCCGCATCTTTCCAGATGTGCAGAAATATGCACGAACCGCCGCCTTTCTTTACCGGATTGGAATTATGCGTGACAAAAACGCCCAAATCGTATGCCGCACCGACCGCGAGCATTTTTTCCGAACTGTTCCAATCGAAATTGCCGACCTGCAACCGATTGACGATTTTGTTGTAAAAAGACGATTTTACGTCGTCAACACATTCGGTAAATTCTTCAAGGCGCGTGAAGGGAAGTTTGACATAATCAGGCTTTGCTGACGACCCGAAAGTTTCCGTCAAAGAAAAAATTCCCGCCGGAGCTTTGCCGTCACCTTCTTCTTTCATCAAAATCATTCCCGCATCCGACGGCAATTCGTTTAGTCCGGTGCCCCACGCCAAACCGTTTTTGCCGACGACAATCGAAAAAGATTCGCCGACCGCTTTCCATTTCGCTTTAGTTGTTTTGCGTTCAAAAAGCTGTGCTTTGCCTTGCACTGCCGACCAATCTTTAGTTGTTACGACAACGGCTTGCAGCGATTTTGAATAGGGAATCGGCGGAATCGGCGGAATCGGTTTTTTTATTTGACCGACAATGCCGAGGACACTAATTAAAAAGAGCGAGGCTAAAACGAATTTGTTCATAAAGTCAGAACCGCCGGCGTGAGCGGGCGGTTAATGTTCGGGAAAGGTAAATTATGAATTTTGTCAATTCCGCTGACACAGACGGTTCTGACCGATTAATCTTCAAATGGTAAATCGTGCTGTTTCGATTTTTGGCTGACGGCGTAGAATCGCAAACCGACCGAAATCATCAAAATCGAAATTCCGATCCAAATCAAAACCCAGACAAAACTGGGAAGTCCGGTCGCATTTGCCATATTCGTCGCGTCATTTTGCAGATCAATTCCACTCAGCGGCGAATTGATAAAGAACAAAGTTTTGAGGTCGGAAATTGCGTTGAGCAAACATTGAATCGCCAGAAATGCGACCGCAAAGTTAGCGACTCTTTCGCTGGCGAATTTACCGAGTGCGAAAAGTCCGACGGTCAAAACTGCTCCGGCGGCGATTGTAAAGGCGATGCTCGAAATACCGACTTGCAGCGAAAAGGCGTTCCACATCGGACTCAGGATTCCGAAGAACAAAGTCATAAACGCGATGAACGCGGCGGAACCGAAAAGAACTTTCTTGGCTGAAACCGTTTTTCGAATCAACAATAAAAGCAAAACGCCGAACGCCGTTGAACCGAGATAACCCGCACTCGAAGTCAGCAATCCGCCGAGCCAGCCCGATGGAACCGAATAAACAACGCCGCTTCCGTCCGCCGCAATCGTCAGACTTTGCACCGAGCCGCCCGTTAAAAGTGCGGCGAGAACGTGGCTTCCCTCGTGGATAAATGTGACGAACAAACGAATTGGATAAGTTACCACTCCGATATACGGGATAAACCACAAAGCAATCGTAATCGCGGTGGCAATCAACAAAAGCATTAATTGCGGTTTGGCATCGTCGGCTAATTTATATCTCATTATTATTTATAAAACTCCTTACTTCTGGTATTCGGCAAACTTTACGTTTTATTCTACCCCAAAGTTCGTCAAAGCAAAAGAAAATTATTCAAAGTTGTTCGGCAAATTTGCGTTAATTAATAAAAAATCTTATCAATCAATAAAAAATTGCGTCAATCGTTGAGAAATTGCTTCAGTCGAAGAAAATTCTCATTAAATCAGTGAAAATTTGCGGCAATTGATAAAAATTTGCGGCAACCGGCGAACATTCTCATCAACCGGAGTAAATTGTAATTTTTTCAAAGGCAAACGGCATTTTTCAGCGAATATAAAATCAGTTGCGAACAAAATCGCCGCTTTTTCCGCCTTCCTTCGATTCGAGTTGAATTTCCGTGATAATAATATCTTTCTGGACGGCTTTACACATATCGTAAATCGTCAAAGCGGCAACGCTGACAGCGGTTAAAGCTTCCATTTCAACGCCGGTTTGCGAAGCCGTTTTAGCTTCTGCTTCGAGATAAATGCCGCCGTCGGTAAATTCGATTCTGACATCAACCTTCGACAAATTTATCTGATGACAGAGCGGAATCAGTTCAGATGTTCGTTTCGCTGCCATAATTCCGGCAATTCGCGCAATTTCAAGCGGATTTCCCTTCGGATTTTCGTTCGATTGCAAGACGAGAAGCGTTTCTTTTAAAAGCAAAACTTTCGCCGAGGCGACCGCCCGGCGCGAAGTCGTTTCTTTGTCGGAAACATCAACCATTTTTATCTTGCCTTGTTCGTCAAAATGCGAAAGTTTTTTCATATTTTATTGCCGCGAACAAACCCGAAAGGAAACGAAATATTATATAAATTATTTTCGTGCCATGTGCGTGTTTGTTCGCGGCTAAATCTTCCTTGCCTTAAAAATCAATGTATTTCCGCCAAGCAGCACTTCCCGGGAATTTAATTCATCTGTCCAACGCGCTTTTCTTTTTTTTTCGGAATTAAAACGCGCCGCCAGTTTGATCAAACCGACAATCGGAAAATATATCCACGAATTTTTTTTCGGTTTGTCAAGATAAGTTTTTTCAATCACAAAACTGTTTTTTTCGAGCAAAAAACGAACTTCCGAATAACCAATCGGATTGATATGCAGTGCGATTTCCTCCATCCCGCCGAATTCTTTTTGAATATTCGCCAATGCCTCGGTCGAAAGCGGTTTGAAGTGCGAAGTATAACCGTTGAACAGCCATTTCAGACGCTCTTCAATATTCATAATATTCGGCACACTGACGATTAAAGTTCCGTTCAGTTTCAAAATTCGCGCAAATTCGCGCATCGCGTTTGCCGGATTTTCGATGTGTTCCAAACCTTCAACGCAGACCAGGTAATCAAAAGATTGATCGTTGTAGGGAAGTTGAGCATCCAAATTTCCGCGTTTAATTTCCGTTTCGGGAAGTTTGAAAATTTCGCTGTATAGATCGCAACACGAAACATCGAATCCAAGATTTTTCAAACGCAGAGCCAACGCGCCTTCGCCCGCCGGAACGTCCAAAACTTTACCTCGTTCAGCATCTTTTAAGATATTTTCGATAGTTTCGTGAATCGCTTCGTGGGCGAGCGCAACAGGCTTTTGCATAACTTATGAAATTACAACTTTGAGGCTCCAATTACAAAAACAGAATTTCGGCAACCGCATCTTTCTCGAGATTTTTTCCCTGCGGAACAAAAACCAACGCGTCGGCGCGTGAAAATGCAATGAAATTTGAGGAACCCGAAAATCGCAAAGATTCAATTATCAATTGTCCCATTTTGTTGGCGACAAGCGAAACAGGCAAAAAGCAATCGCGTTCTTTGGCGCCTTTTATTTTGTCTGAACAAACCGCAAAACCACGTTTTAACTCGCAATTTTTCGCCGATTGCATCTGCCAAATCGCGTGGCGGACGAACAATAAAAATGTCACTGCGACTGACACGGGATTACCCGGCAGACCAAAAATCAGAACATCGTTTAGTCTGGCAAAAACCGTCGGCTTACCGGGTTTGAGCGAGACTTGTTCAAAGAAAATCTCTGCGCCGAGTTCGCGCAAAACGGGTTTTGTAAAATCGTAATCGCCGACCGAAACGCCGCCTGTGATTACGAGGATTTTGGATTTTGGATTCTGGACTTTGGATTGTTTTTTGTTTAGCCGGAACTTTGAAATCGGAACTTCGATTCCAAATCCGACTGCTTTGGCGATTTGATTTTTGAGTGTTTCAAAATCGTCGTGAACTTGCGGCAAAATTTCGGCTTCCGCTCCGGCTTTTTCCGCGAAAACTTTCAGCATCATCGAATTTGAATTGCGAATCTGATCTTTTTGCGGAATTTCCGAAATGTTCACGATTTCGCTTCCGGTGGATAGAATCGAAATTTTCGGCTTTTGAAAAACCTTCAACTTGGCGTAGCCGAACGAAGCAATCGCGGCAATCATTTGTTCGGTAATAATTTCGCCTTTACCAAAAACTTTTACACCTTTTTTTATTTCCGAGGCGCATTGGTTGATATTTTGCAACGGTTTTGTCGGTTCTAAAATCTCGACAAAACCGTAATTTTCCGTGGTTAATTCAACCTTCTGAACTGCATCTGCGCCTTCAGGAACTCGTGCGCCGGTCATAATTCGCACCGCTTCGCCCGACCTTATTTTTCGGTCAAATCCGCTTCCTGCGACGGATTCGCCGATAATTTTTAATCGAACCGGCGCGTTTTTTACATCGTCGGTTTTGACCGCGAAACCGTCCATCTGCGAACGGTCAAAGGGCGGCAAATCCATATCCGCTTTGATAGTTTGCGCCAAAACGCGCCCGATTGAATTTTCCAATTCGATCGTTTCATTGTGAAGTGACAAGGTTTCGCGTTTGATTATTTTTATTGCTTCGGAAATCGGAATCATAAAAAAGCTTTTAGCGCAAATTTTTACAAAATGATAAACTGTCTTTTTGGAAATACTTGCCAGAATTTTATCATAAAAAACTTTTAGAGAGGAAAATTAAAAAAAGTGATTGATTTTGAATTAACCGAAGAACATATTGCATTACAAAAAACCGTCAAGGAATTTTGCGCGGGCGAAGTTGCGCCGTTTATTAAAGAATGGGACGAAAAATCGCATTTTGAGCGAAGCGTTTTTGACAAAATGGCGGAACTTGGGCTAATGGGCGTTTGCCTTCCCGAACAATACGGCGGCGCGGGATTTGATTATATCTCGCTCGGCATAGTCTGTGAAGAACTTGAAACGTGCGACACGTTTCTGCGGGTCGCAATGAGTGTGCACGTCGGCTTAAACTCTTTGTCTTTATTGACTTGGGGAACCGAAGCGCAAAAGCAAAAATATCTTGTCCCGCAGGCGAAAGGCGAAAAACTAGCGACTTTCGGACTGACCGAACCGAATGCGGGAAGCGATGTTATCGGAATGCGTTCACACGCGAAACGCGACGGCGACGATTGGATTTTGAACGGTGAAAAAATGTGGATTTCGCTCGGCGATGTGGCGGATCACTTTTTGTTTTTCTGTTGGACTGATCTGGAAAAACAAAAAGCGCGGGATCATTCGGGAATGAGTTGTTTTATCGTCGAACGCACGATGAATGGTTTTTCGAGTGGGACTCTGCACGGCAAACTCGGCATCAAAGCGGGAAACACGGGTTATTTTTCGCTTCAAGATGTTCGTGTTCCGGCATCGAATATGCTCGGCAACGAAGGCGAAGGTTTCAAGATTGCGATGTTCAGCCTAGAAAACGGACGCTACACAGTTGCGGCGGGCGCGACGGGCGTAATTCGCGCTTCCCGTGATGCTTCGGTTGCATATGCCAATACGCGGGAAGTGCAAGGTCAAACGATTGCGAATTTCCAACTCGTCAAACAAAAAATCGCCAATATGGAAGCCGATTATGAAATGGCGCATC
>JBDTZT010000626.1:0-3184 GCA_040005005.1 Actinomycetota bacterium | reverse complement strand
TGACAGCCAAATTAATCTCTGGAATGCGGTCAAAATGGGTCCGCATCAAGACATCATCGCGTTGCTCAAGGCGGCGATCCTGAAAAGAAATTTAATCTTCGGTTTATCTACGCACCGCGGCGAAAATTATTACTTTTTTAACGGCGGGATGAACTTTCCTTCTGATGTTCAGGATCCTTCGTTGTCTATTTACGGAACGCGTTCACCCGATGGTCCCGAACGCGCTCCCGACGAAAAATTTATACGGGAATGGTCAACTCATTTATACGAACTGGTTAATTATTATCAACCGAGCCTGATATTTTTTGACGGAACTCCGGGAGACAAATTTTTTAAGCCGGCTTTTACAAAGTTTATGGCACATTACTATAACTCTGCTTTGGATTGGAATCAGGAAGTCGGAGTGAGCTATAAAATCGGTTTTCCGAGCGATATTGCCATTTATGATGTCGAGCGCGGGAAATTAAAGGGCATCAGAAGAAATCCGTGGCAAAGTGATAGTTCCGTCGGAAAGCGTTCGTGGTCATACGTCGAAGGTGAAGATTATAAAACTTCTGAACAGCTGGTCAAAGATATGATTGATATTGTCAGTAAAAACGGCAGTTTCTTATTAAATATCGGACCGAAAGCAGACGGAACGATACCGCCGCAGGTGCAGCAAACTCTGATTGAAATCGGGCAGTGGTTAAAAATCAACGGCGAAGCCATATACGGAACCCGTCCGTGGGTAAAATTTGGTGAAGGCACTGTTCAGGCAGCCACCGGCTCTCGTTCGGATGCCTCGCAAATAGTATATACGGCTCAGGATATTCGTTTTACGACCAAAGGCAATGATTTATATGCTACTTCGCTGGCTTGGACGGATGGAAGTATTATTATCAAATCCCTCGCCAAAAATTTTGTTAAAAACCTGAAAGTAAAAAATGTATCAATGCTCGGAACAAAACAAAAGATAGTCTGGAAACAAACGGATGAAGGACTGGAAATTACTTTTCCGAAAGAAAAGCCGGGCAATTTCGCCTACGCATTCAAAATTAAACTTGAGGGAATCGTGGTCAGCAATCCCGAGCCTTATTTTGTTGAAAGAGATCCAAATCCTCCGACCACTTCAGATACATACATTTACAATCATGGAAGATCTACGGTTTCCGCAACGGTTAAATTATTTGCCGATGGAAAAGAAATAGAAACAAGCAATTTAAGATTAAAACCCGCTTCAGTTATGCGGATTGAAAGTAATATTTCGCGCATTCAAAATGCCGTGGCGCCGCAGTCACCTTTTAGCGTATCAATTCAATGATGAGTTTGCATTGGCTGAAGCCAGATCTATAAAAGTGCGCGAACTTCGTCCCAAACCGCTGTCTCAAGCGGGATGCCTTTTTCCAGATTCTCTTCGCGGGTCTGAAGAGTTTTCTCGCCCGGATACCTGATCTGCTCGCCGTTTAGTGTTGGTAATTGCAAATTCTCGATAATTTGATCAGCAAGCTGCGCGGTAAATTCATCGCTGCCGAGCGCGGGCAAATTGATGGCGATAAAAGTTTGCGAGATGCCTGTTTCGCGTTCCGGGTCAGGCGGAATTTGATGCGTTGCCGAACCGCCCGATAAAAGTGCCGCGATCATATCCAAAACGAGCGATAAACCCGAACCTTTCCAGTATCCGATCGGCAAAATTCGACCGGATTTTTCAATCTCCGCCGGATCGCGGGTTAAATTTCCCTGCGAATCATAACCGCCGTCAACCGGCAGCTTCTCACCGCGCTTTTGATATGATTCAAGCGCGCCGTATGAAAATTGCGAAATCGCCATATCCAAAACGATCGGTCCGTTTGAGCGCGGAACGGCAATTACCAGCGGATTATTGCCAAGCCGCACGTCGCTCGCGCCCCACGGCGGCAGATTCGGTAAAGTGTTTGTCCAGCAAATGCCGATCAAACCTTTTTCGGCCGCTTGCCAGCCGTAACTTCCGCCGCGCATCCAATGGTTTGTATTGGCGAGTGCGACACATCCGATGCCGTTTTTACTTGCCAGTGAAATCGCTCTTTCCATACTTTTGTAAGCGTTTAAGTTTCCTGCTCCGCCCTTTCCGTCCCAACGCTCAAGCGAGCCGACGGCGGCGACCAGTTCCGGTTCGGCGTGAATATCAATCGCGCCGTTTTTAATCATTCTAAAGAAACGCGGAAAGCGGTTTAAGCCGTGCGAATAGATGCCGTCGCAAGTTGTTTCGGAGAAAAGCCGGGCGCATAACAAAGCATTCTTATCCTCAAAACCAATCTTCAATAATATGCGGTATAACGTCTCAAAAAGTTCTTGGAAGGTAATTCTCAATAATAAACTCCTTTGTTGGCCGGTTGAGTTATAAATTTTGCCATTTTAAACGTGACAAGTTATTGCCGCTTATTCCAATCATCACTTTTTATTTAGTATAATTGGTTAAATTGTTTCCCATCGGCGCGACTGCGAGGCTCTTTCAATCGCATCCATCACTTTCTGATTGCGCCAGCCGTCTTCGAAATTCGGGGTCGGCAATTTTTGTTCGTCAATCGCTTTGAGCAGGTCGAGAACGGTATGGATAAAAGTATGTTCGTAGCCGATAATATGTCCGGGCGGATACCACGCCGAAATGTATGGATGTGATGCGTCCGTCACCATAATTGTTTTAAACCCGCTGTTTGCGCCGTCTTCTATATAAAGTTCAAGTTCGTTTAATCGCTCCAGATCGAAAGCGAGGCTGCCCAGACTGCCGTTAATTTCAAAGCGATTATGATTTTTATGCCCCGGCGCCATCCGTGAGCCTTCAATACTGCCGATCGCGCCGTTCTCGAATTTAACCAGTGAAAGCGCCGCGTCATCAACGTCAACCGTGACCATTGTTTGACTGTTCGATTCAATCGGACGCTCGGTGATAAATGTTTTGAGCAATCCCGAAACATCGGTAATTTCGCCGACCAGATAACGGGCCAGATCAATCATATGTGATGAGAGATCACCCAACGCGCCGGAACCGGCTTTGGCTTTTTCGAGCCGCCAGACACGCGGAAAATCAGGATTGACGATCCAATCCTGCAGGTAACTGCCGCGATAATGATAAATCTTTCCGATGCGTCCTTCATCTATTAACTGCCGCGCCAGGGCAACCGCCGGAGCACGGCGATAATTATGACAGAGCATATGCAGAACATTATTG
>JBDTZT010000625.1:0-3188 GCA_040005005.1 Actinomycetota bacterium | reverse complement strand
ACGCTTCGTGCCGAAAATAAGCTGAGTTTAATAATTATTGCTTTCTTGGCGGCTTTACGCCTTTGCGGGAAACTCGGAATTAGTTTCCCGCAAAGGCGCAAAGCCGCCAAGTTATTATTGGTGTTATTTTTGTGAGCTGAACATTTGCTCATTAATTTTGTAGCTTTTGCCCGCTTTTGTTTTTATCGTCAGAGATTTTCCGCGGTAGCTTAATTTACAATCGCCGCCGAGTTTTGAACGTAAAACCGCTTCCGTCAATTTGCCGTTTTCCCAAACCATATCAACTTCAAAATCGCCGCGGGCGCGTAAACCTTTCACGCTTCCCTGCGCCCAAGCGTCTGGCAAAGCGGGCAAAAGTTTGATCACGCCGTTATGACTTTGCAAAAGCATTTCAGCAATGCCCGCCGCCGCGCCGAAATTTCCGTCAATCTGAAACGGCGGATGCGCGTCAAACAAATTATCATAACTTCCGCCGTTGAATTGAACGCCTTCAACTTGCGGTTTCGCGCCGACCGGTGAAAGCAGAATTGCAAGCAATTTATTCGCCCGATTGCCGTCGCCAAGCCGCGCCCAAAAATTAATTTTATGCGCGAGCGACCAGCCCGTCGAAATGTCGCCGCGTTTTTCCAGAGTTTTACGCGCTGCTTCAGCTAATTGCGGCGTCAATTCGGGCGTAATCTCATCACCCGGAAAAAGTCCCCACAGATGCGAAACGTGGCGATGCGTGGTTTCGGGTTCGTCGTATTCTTCGAGCCATTCCATCACGCGCCCGTCCGAACCAATCCGCGTCGGCGCGAGCCGGATACGTTTTTCCGACAATTCACTGCGGAAATCTTCGTCCGTTTTTAAGATTTTCGACGCTTCGATGACCGCACCGAAAAGATACCGAATGATTTGCTCGTCAACCGTCGGTCCCATTGCAATATGCAAAGTTTTGTCACTTCCCTTGATTCGATAACCGTTTTCGGGCGAATTTGACGGCGCCGTCACAAGCCATTTGTTTTTCGGCTCTTCAATCAGCATATCGGTGTAAAAAGCGGCTGAACCCTTCATAATCGGATACGCCCAACGCAGAAATTTTTCGTCCTTCGTGTAAAGATAATGTTCCCAGAGATGCTGACAAAGCCACGCCGAACCCGAATTGGTCGCGCCCCAATTCGCGCCTTCGCCCGGACTTGTAAATCCCCACGGATTCGCTAAAACGTGCGCCACCCAGCCGCGTGAATTGTAATATTTGCGCGCCGTCACCGCGCCCGTCTTTTGCAATGATTCAATTAACTTAAAAAGCGGTTCGTGAAGCTCCGAAAGATTCGTGTTTTCCGCCAGCCAGTAATTCATTTGCACATTGATATTCAAATGCCAGTCGGCATTCCACGGCGTTTGCACCTCTTCCGCCCAAATTCCCTGCAAATTTGCCGGAAGTCCGCCGGGACGCGATGAAGAAATCAGCAAATAACGCCCGAATTGAAAATAAAGCGCGGCAAAATTCTCATCTTTCGCGCCGTCAGAATAAACTTTTAATCGCTCCGGTGTTGTTAGTTTCGAGAATTCAGGATTTGTCGCGCCGAAATTTAAACTAACGCGATTGAAATAATTTTGAAAGTCTCGGACGTGCGCTGACAACAGATTTTTGTAGCTTTTGGCAGCGGCTTTTGTCAGATCATTCAGCGAGGTTTCTGCCGGATTCATCGTTTTGCGTCCTGCAAAGCCTTGATAATCGGTCGCGGCGGTAATGAAAAGAAGCGCTTCATCGGCGTTTTTCACATTCACGGATTTTTGAGCGGTCGAAACTTCGCCGCCTTTGTTGACAATACGCAGCCGCGCCGCGTATTTCATTCCGTTGCCGTCCGCTGAACCGTTATTTAATTGCCCGCTCATCAGCAATCCGTTTTGCGCATCAACAATCGTTTCAAATCTTTCGGGCCGGTCAAGCGCCGCGTCAAATGTGATTGATTTTGGTTTATCGGCAGTCAGGCGAACAATAATCGCCTGGTCAGGTGCGGAAACAAATGTTTCGCGCAGGTAATTTACGCCGTTTTGCGTGTAAGAAATTCGCGCGAGTGCATCACCAAGATTGAGTTCGCGCCGATAATTTGTCGCACCTGCTTCACCGTTCGCAAATTTAATGTGTAAATTCCCTAAAACCTGATAAGCACCGTAAGGCGCGTCTTTGCCTTTGCCGCGAGCCGAACCTGCTCCTTTTGCCGTAAAATTTTTATAAACCAAGGCTTCGGCTTCGGCGTTTTTGCCTTCAAGAAGCAGACGGCGAATTTCGGGCAGATATTGCGCCGCATCGGGTTTGTCGGCGTCCTGCGGTGCGCCCGACCAGAGAGTTCCTTCGTTCAAAACGATTCTTTCTTCGCCGACACCGCCAAAAACCATCGCGCCCAAACGTCCGTTTCCGAGCGGCAGACTCTGCGTAAATTTTGTCGCGGGCGAATCAAACCAGAGCAATAAATCAGTTGAAATTTCAGCCGAAAGAATTTTTGAAACGCACAAAACCGTTATCAAAACAGCAAAAAAACTTGCTCGCCGAAAGTTAGTTTTTATCATATTCTTTAAATGTTTTTTGCCCGCGAATAAACGCGAATTTGTGCGAATAAAACAGAATTAATGTATTTATTCGCGCCTATTTGCGTCTATTCGCGGGCAAATTTTTTCTTTAAGTTTAAGTTATCTCAAAAGAGCAGTTGCCGTCCAGAGCATCGGTGCTTGTCCGTGCAGATTTCCGGTTTCACGTTCGCGATCGAGATAATATTTCACGGAAAAACCTTTGTTCGTGCCGACGCAGACATCTTTCAAATAGCCGTTTTCGTCGAGATGTTTGACCAAACCGAGCCATGCTTTACGCGCTGCCGGACCGTAAGTTTTTGCGTCCAACCAGCCCTTTTTCACGCCCGTCACCATTCCGAAAGCGAACATCGCCGCACCGGAAGTTTCTTCCCACGATTCGGGAACATCAATTAACTGGCGCCACAGACCGTCTTCTGTTTGATATTTGAGTAAGGTTGCCATCATCGCTCGATAACCGCGCAAAATCCGCTCGCGTTTCGGATGATTTTTCGGCAAATCGCTTAAAAGCTCCGCCATTCCCGCCGAAAACCAGCCGTTGCCGCGCGCCCAATAATAAGGCGAATCAGGCGCGTGATAAAAAAGTCCGTTCGGCTGCTGTAATTTGTCGAGATACG
>JBDTZT010000624.1:0-3188 GCA_040005005.1 Actinomycetota bacterium | reverse complement strand
TTTCTGATTTGTTCTTTGACGCGAGGATTTAGTAATTCATCTGATTTTGCAAGCTCTCTATTTGAAAAATATTCGCTCGAAATTGTTCACTCAATCGCCGTAAAATCAATGTCGCTCACGGCATCGTTGACCACGACGACCTGCGTCAGCGGCGCAAATTGATAATGTTTGTGAGCCGCACTGACAACGTAGCTTTCGCCGGCGGGAATTTCGTCGAAGCGATAGAAACCGAACGAATTGGTCGAAGCCGTCCGAATTATGCCGTTTGAGTTACTAATTGAAACGCGAACTCTCGCAACGGCGTTGCCGGAAGCATCCGTCACCCTTCCCGAAACCGAAACATTGGCGGCAGTCGGCGCGATATTCACAATCGCAAATGGTGAGAGCGACGCGACGCCCGAAGTGCAAAGCGTCGGCGAAACATTGCCCGCCGCCGTTCGATCAACCCAAACTCCATTTTCGAGGTGATAAACGCGCAGATTATTGAAATTTAATGCCGAAAGTGCGCCGAGATTAAAAGATAGATCGACATTGCCGCTATAGCCTGCGCTCGTCGCAATATCGTAGGTCAACCCGGCTGAAGTCGTGCCGCTTGGCAAAGCCGGTAAAAGCGACAAATTAAACGGAATTTCCTGCGTCGTTCCGGCAACCGAAACATTTTGAAAGGTTGCCGTCACATCGCCGACGGTCGTGCTGACGGTTTGCGGCGAAAACACGTCCGATTCCTTGGCCGAAAAACCTATCGGAGTGTTGGCAGTCTTGAGTTTTCCCGCTAAACCCGCGCTAAAGATAGATTTAATCTCGTTCGCCGACAGATTTCGGTTGTAAAATGAAACTTCGTCGAGTTTCCCGCTGAATGAAGGAGTCGGATTGATATTTTTTCCGAAAATCACCGGATAATTCGTATCCTGTCGGACAAACGCATAAACAACCGAAACAGCTTGAACTCCGTTGACAAAAAGTCTTACATTCGTGTTGTCCCAAGTTATCGCAATGTGATTCCACTGCCGACGAGCGGTGCTGCTGGTGTATTCACGAGTACATACGATGTCGCACCTCCATCGCCTTTATAAAAATCAAACCGTTTCCGCCAAATTAGAGTCACCATCAATATGAGATGCCCGGCGTTTGGCGAAAGTATCTCTCGTCATTCAGTTGCTTCAACATAAAATCCGCAACATCGGCACGCGAAATCTTAAGTTTGAGCCCTTTTTCCGAAACGGGAAAACCATCCCGGTAAATACCTGTGAGAGGTTCGTCCGTTAAAGCCGCCGGACGAATTATTGTCCAGTCCAGCCGGCTTTCCCGAATGTATTTTTCCTGAACTTCATGATCTGCAAATGCGTGTCGCAGAAAAAGCGGAACGATCAGGTATTTGAGTAAAAAAGGAAGCATCACACGGCTCTCGCCGACGCCGAGACTCGACAGCGAGATCAAACGCCGGACACCGATTTTTTCCATCGCCCGAATGATGTTTCGTGTTCCTTCCGAACGCACGGTGTCTTTCTTCGATGCCGGAGAACCGATTGCCGACAATACGGCGTCGTAATTTTGCAGCGCCTGCTCAACCGATGCAAAATCCATCACATCGCCTTGAACGGTTTTTAAATTGTCGTGTCTCAGTTCAAACGCTGCCGGATTTCGGACCACCGCCGTTAGCGTATGTCCTTCGGCAAGCGCCTGCTCAATGAATTGGCGGCCTGTGCCGCGGGTTGCTCCAAAAAGAATTAACTTCATTTTATTTCTCCATTTACTTTCTAAAATGCCAAACATTTTGGACGGCCAGCCGTTTCGCTCAATAACAAAGCGCAATCGTCAGCGATGCCGTTGCCGCCAGCGAGCCGGCTGTCCGAACGTGATTCCAAAACACCCAGGAACTGAGAAAATCATGCCATTGACTCGCGCTCTGCGGATCATTCGGCACCGCTGATGCCAATGCATTATTCAGCGGAATGTTAAAAACCAGTGTCACCAGTAGACTGCCGGTTAAATAGACCAGTCCTCCGATAATAATGTAAACGCTTGCCGGATTTTGCCATCGCCGGAGCGCGGCAATCATGGTCAGAACGCAAATCAAAGGCGTTACCACAAAAACCGCCCCAAACAAGGAATTGGCAACCGCATCATTGATAGATTGCATAGCCGCAATTCCATCGCCTGCCGAAAGACGCGAAAGCCCTTTCATCACAAAGGTCGAAAAAGCGAAAAAGACCCCGGCCATTAATCCGCAACTAAGTGCGGCGAAAAGCGTCATTGCGAAAATCGAATTTTTAACGGTAAACATATAATCTCTTTTAAATGCCCCCTAATCGGCGTTCAAGCGCCGGGTAAAACTGACCAATTTACAAATGCGGGAGACCTTTTGCTCAATATATTCAAGATATTCAAGTATCAATCCAAACCACTTGACACCATGTCAATTGATATAATTTCAAGATAGGATATACTTGACATCATGTCAAGTAACGAATCTGAAACTCGAAAAAAAATCCTTGCCGCCACCTGGCAGTTAATGGAAGCAGGTCGCGGTCATGAAGTTCGCATGAGCGATATTGCCGAAGCGGTGGGCATTTCGCGGCAGGCAGTTTATCTTCACTTCAGCAACCGGACGGAATTGATGGTCGCGACAACCCATTATGTCGATGAAGTTTGCGGACTGGATAAGCGCCTGCTTGAGTACCGCTCAGCCACGAGCGGCGTTGAAATTCTCGAGGCGTTTGTCGAATTTTGGGGAAACTATATTCCGGAGATATACGGACTGGCAAAGGCATTGCTGGCGGTTTACGAAACCGACGAAGCGGCGGCAACCGCCTGGAATGACCGAATGGCAGCCGTGCGTTCGGGTTGCCGCAATACGATTGATGCACTTGTGCGTGATGAAAAACTTGCTCCCGAATGGTCGCGTGACGAAGCAATTGATTTCTTCTGGACAATGCTTTCGGTGCAAAACTGGGAGCTTCTGACAAAGGTTTGCGGCTGGTCTGGAAATCAATACATCGAAAGGATGCAAAGTCTCCTGAAAAGTTCTTTCGTAAAAGGATTTCAAAAAAAGGACGGTTGATTTTGGTCGGGTGTCTTCATTCATTAAATATGCTAATCTGTTGGCATTATGGGCGAACGACGCGAAAAATTTGAAACTTCTTCGGGCATTGAATCGCCCAACGATTTTAATCCAACCAATTCATATT
>JBDTZT010000623.1:0-3190 GCA_040005005.1 Actinomycetota bacterium | reverse complement strand
TTTTCAGCTGCGCTTCCTACCGATCCTTTCAAGGTTACGACATCGTTGACGACATCAACGTTGATCGTTGACTCGCGCAAATCACTCGTTGTAAGTAAAGCAGCGCGGGTTTTAAACCACAGCCAACTATCGTTTGCACCTGATCCAATGGTGCTTTTGCCTTTTTCTTTTTCATAGTCAGATTTATTTTTGTCGTATTCTTCCCGGCTGACATTTGAATTATCGCGGCGATTTGCGTTGTTTGGCATCGCCACGTTTGTATTACTGTTGACGACAACCGCTTGGTTGCCATTTAAGTTTCTGGTATTTACGTTCGTATTTGATGTCGTGCTTTCGCAGCCCGCCAAAGCGAGTGCCGATAAGCTGATAGTCATAATTATAAATTTAGTTTTCATTGTCTGTATCTCTCCTTTCTATTGTTTATAAGAAAAAATTGGTCAATGCCGAGAAGACGGCAATTTGCATACCAGTAGAAATTAATCCGTAATTTTTGTAATTATTTGGATGAAATCGGCTGTTTTTTGCGTTTTTGTTCGACAATCTGAATGCTTTCTTGACATAGCCAAACAGGGCATTTATCATCTAAAGTTTCGGCTCATATTGCCGTTGGTCGCAATGTAGCGCGGAAGTGAATCAAAACAAGACACATCCGCGAAGCAAAAATATACAGTTATGTTTGAGTCATTATCCGATAAATTAAAGCGTTCGCTGAAAAATCTGCGTGGTCAGGGCAAACTTACACCTGAGCATGTTGATACGGCGTTGCGCGAAATTCGGATGGCTTTGCTCGAAGCCGACGTAAATTATAAAGTTGCCAAAGACTTTGTTGAAAATATTCGTCTGAAAGCTGAGGGTCAGGAAGTTTGGCAAGACTTAAAACCGCACGAACAAGTTGTCAAAATCGTCTATGACGAACTCGTTAATCTTTTTGGCGGAACTTCATCGCGGCTTGTATTTACGAAACAAATTCCGAACGTCGTGATGATTGTCGGTCTGCAAGGTTCGGGCAAAACCACTTCGACGGGCAAAATCTCGCGGTGGCTGAAAGATAATCAGGAACGCAAACCGCTGCTTGTTTCGGTTGACGTTTATCGTCCGGCGGCGCGTGAGCAGTTAAGAGTGGTCGGCGGGGCAGTCGGCGTCGCGGTTTATCAGGACAAAGAAACGAACGACCCGCTGACGCTCGTGCGCGGTGCGGTCAAGCACGCGCAGGAAATGGGTTTTGATACTTTGATGATTGATACCGCCGGTCGTCTCCATATTGACGACGACTTGATGGTCGAACTCGAACAGATCAAAGCCGAAACCAAGCCGATTGAAGTTTTATTTGTCGCCGACGCAATGACTGGACAAGATGCGGTGCGGAGCGCGGAAGTTTTTCACGAACGAGTCGGCATTACGGGCGTTGTTTTGACAAAAATGGACGGCGATGCACGCGGCGGCGCGGCTTTGTCCATCAAACAGGTTATCGGTCAGCCCGTCAAATTTGTCGGGGTCGGCGAAAAATACGACGCCATCGAACCGTTTTATCCCGACCGCATCGCGCAGAGAATTCTCGGTATGGGCGATGTTCTTTCGCTCATCGAAGAAGTTCAGGGCAAGATTGACGAGGAAGAAGCGCAAAAGCAGTTTCAGAAAATGACGAGCAATCAGTTTACGCTCGAAGATTTTCGTGCGCAGCTCGGACAATTCAAAAAACTCGGTTCGATGTCGAAACTGATGAAGATGCTTCCCGAACAAATGACCGGCGGAATGCAGCTTTCCGACGAACAATCCGAACAGGTCGAAGCGCAGATGAAGCGCACCGAAGCAATCATTGATTCGATGACGCGGCAAGAGCGCAATAATCATAAAATTCTTGACGCGAGCCGCAAAACACGAGTTGCCAAAGGTTCGGGTTCGACGATTTCAGATGTTAACGGCTTGATTCGCCAATACGAGCAAATGAAAAAAATGATGTCGCAGATGAACCGCGGCGGACTTTTATCGAAACTTGCCGGCAAAGCGATGGGCGGACTCGGCGGCGGCTTAGGCGGTTTGCTTGGCGGCGGTGGCGGAATGGGTGGAATGTTTGGCGGCGGCGGCGGACAAGAAGATTTTGATAACGATTACGACGAAACGAAAGATTCGTTGGCGAAAAAATTAAAGAAGAAGAAAAGACACAAGAAGCGTCGCTGACGCTCAATACAAAATTAAAAATTAAAAATGCAAAATTAATTTTGAACTTTTAATTTTTAATTTTTAATTAACGGAGTATAAAATGTTAGCAATTAGTTTAATGAGAATGGGCGCGAAGGGAAAACCTTTTTATCGCCTCGTGGTTAAGGAAAAGCGTTCAAAGCGCGACGGAAAATATTTAGAAAATGTCGGAACATATAATCCGATGACCAATCCGGCGGAAGTCAAATTGGTACATGAACGGATTCAATACTGGATTGGCGTCGGTGCCCAACCGACTGAAACCGTGGCGAGTTTGATTAAAAATAATCCGCTACAACCGGCCGAATAGTTCATTGGGTTTGTAGAGTTCATCGAGTTTTTGAGTAAGATTTTTACCTCAAAAAACTCGATGAACTCTACAAACTCTAAAAGTTTATGAAAGAAGCCGTTGAAAAAATCGTCAAAGGACTTGTCGGACAGCCGGAAGCAGTCGAAGTGTCAGAAGTTTCGGACGGTAAATCTGTGAAAATCGAAGTTCGCGTTGGCGAAGGCGATATGGGACGGCTGATCGGGCGCGAAGGGCGCACCGTCAAGGCGATTCGCAGTTTGCTTTTTTACGCGGGACAAAAACAGGGCAAACGGTTTCAACTCGACATCGTTGAGTAAGTTTTCTAAGTTACGGATAGTTACGGATAGTTGCAGAGTTAAAACTTTCTCCAACTTTCTGAAACTCTGAAAACTTAAAAATGGAAGAACTCGTTGCAATCGCCAAACTTATTAAAACGCGGGGACTTCGCGGCGAATTGGTGGCCGATGTTCTGACCGATTTTCCCGAACGCTTTGACGCGCTTGAAACGGTCGTTGCGCTTTTTCCAGGCGGCTTACGGCGTGATTTGAAAATTGAGAGATTTTGGTTTCAAAAGGGCAGAATAATTTTCAAATTTGCCGGTTTTGATTCAATCGAAACGGCTGAAAATCTGCGCGGCGCGGAAATTTGTGTTCTCGAATCGGAAGCGATCGAGCTTGAAGA
>JBDTZT010000622.1:0-3197 GCA_040005005.1 Actinomycetota bacterium | reverse complement strand
GGTAAATGTCCCCTCCCCCGCGAGCAGCGGGGTAATGTAAAAAAGTAATATGGCACAGCATCCTAGTCTTCGCGGCGCAAGCGCTTTGGGCGCAAAACGTAATGTTCTCAAGCGTTTTGAGCGGGTCGAACTCTTCCGGCAGCTGCAGCAGATCACCGCTGTCTTCTTTTTTGTCCGAACCCACCACTGTTTTAAATGGATCGGAATTCGGAATCGAAGAAGCGATGTCTTCCTGCCGGACAACCGTCGTCTTTAACGGGTCATCGGCTTGAACTTCATCAAGCAAGGGCGTTCCATCGGTCTGACAAAACCGCATTGAGTCAGGAAATTCTTTTTGGCAATTCGGGCATTTTTTCATTTATTTTTCGTCCTTTGAATAAAAAGTTTTCTGAAGTTGCAGAAAGTTGCCGGCAGTTTACAGAAAGTTTGTCTGAAAATAAATGCCGCCAACTACCTGCAACTTTCCGAAACTTTTGATAACTTCCTGCAACTTTTATAGCCTTTTGCTCAAACTAATTCAAGTTTGCTAAAGAAATAAGCGATCTCGATCGCCGCATTTTCATCGGAATCCGAACCGTGAACGGCGTTTTCACCGATCGAACCCGCGAAATCTTTCCGCAGAGTTCCCGCTTCGGCTTCCGCCGGATTAGTCGCGCCCATCAAATCGCGCCACGCTTTAACTGCATTTTCCTTTTCCAATGCTAACACAACGCACGGCGCGCTCGACATAAATTCGGTCAATTCGCCAAAAAACGGACGTTCCGCGTGAACCGCGTAAAAACCTTCGGCTTGTGCCCGTGATTGATGAATGAGTTTCATCCCGCGAATCTTAAAGCCATTGCTCAGAATTCGATCAATAATTTTTCCCGCGTGTCCCTTCCGAACCGCATCGGGCTTGATAATTCCAAATGTTAAATTGCTCATTACTATTTATTATTTTTCCTCTTTATATTTTTCTCTTTTTCTTTTTTGAACGAATAGGATATGTATCTATCATTGCTCCGACATCCAACGAAACGTCTAATTGCATTTTGCTTCTAAAAGCCAGTTTATAATTTTCAAATTTATATGGCTTAAAACCTTCTTTATAAAATTCAATCAGGTAATTACCTTCGTTAAGTTCAATCTGATAAATACCGTCTTGATTCGTCACTGTATTAAAAACCTTTCCGGTTTTGCTAGTAAATGCAACTTTTGTTTGCGTGATAACTGCTCCTGTTTCGTCAAAAACAGTTCCGCTCAAATTTGATTTTTCTAAACGCTCAGAAACATTCTGAGCATTAACGACAACAAATAACCCAAACACCAAAACCAAAATCTGCATAATTTTCATACTTCACCTCAATTAAACAATTCTTTCAGTTCTGCTGAGATGCGCGTCGGTTTCAATGTTTGGCGGTCAAGCAGACACCAGACCGTTCTCGATTTTGCGAGCAAATCTGCACCGCGCTTGATTTCGACAAATCTTTCGCAGGTGACGGCAGTCCACTCGCCAACCCAGGTCGTCGCGCTGATTGCTTCATTTTCAAACGCTTGTTTTTTGTAATCAATCTCGTGGCGAAGCATTATCCAGGTAAATTTTGCTTGCTTTTGTTCGGTCGTGGCATTGAACCAATGGGCGACGGCAATATCCTGCACCCAGCGCACGAAAGCGACATTATTGACGTGACCTTGCTCATCAATATCGCTTCTCTCAACGCGGAAAGAATGTGAAAACTTCATTGCAGATTGAGGGTCAAAGCACCGAGTTGCTGATACATCTTCATAAAATCGAATTCGTTCCAAACCTCGATGATTTTGCCGTCTTTTATTCTCGCAATTCCTAATCCGGTAAATTCAACCCGTTGATTTTTCGGGGAAATGCCCAAACCTTCGCCCGTGTGCGTGGCGCGAACAGTGCAGCGAGCCGCAATTTTATCGCCTTCTTCGACCGTTTCCTCAATCGTCACCGTGAGGTCTGAGAAAGCTGCCAGAAATGTCCGGTGCATGGTTTTGAAACCTTCCGTTCCAACCAGCGGATTGCCTTCCGCATCATTCAATCCGTTGAGAATTGTTTCCTCAGCCAGCATTTCATCAATTGTCTCTTCGCGTCCTTGATTCCACACTTCTTCAAACCAACGATGCATAAAGGTTTCGTACTCTTTCGCCATAATCGCTCCTTAATCGAAAAAAATTTTAAACTGTTTGGGAATTATTGTTTTCTGTCGAATCACTATTTTCCAACAAATTAATATTATTCCATTCCCGAATAATTCTGCCATTTTCAAAAATCATCTGACACAATCCTGAAACTGTTATTGATTTGTAAGTTGTTAACCCGTCAATTTCTTTACTGCGGCGTTTTGCGGTGACCTGACAAACCGCCAGAACTTTTTTTTCATCGGCCGCGATTTGTTCGATTGTAACATCTAAATCCGTGAACATTTTACGCATTAAACGAACGAATCCCTTAAAGCGGTTTCGACCGCGGAGCGGCTTATTTCCCACAAAATACTGGTATTCGGCAATCCCGTCAGCATCGAATAATTCCTCGATTGTGGCTTCTTTTCCATTATTCCAAACTTCTTCAACCCAACGACGAAAAACAGACTCGTTTTCTTTACTCATTTTTCCTTCAGATTAAAAATAAATTGGCTAAATTCGATAAATCTTTAGTTCACGCGGGAGATTCACGTGGGAAAAATAAAATTAATTTTCAAAAAACAACTTCGGAATTAATATAAATTTTAAGCTGAGGCTCTCGTTCCGAGAACTTCCTGAATCGCTTTACCGATGTCGGCGGGCGACTGGACAACGCGGATTCCGGCTTCTGTCAAAGCCTTCATTTTTTCGGCAGCAGTGCCTTTTCCGCCCGAAATAATCGCGCCGGCGTGTCCCATTCTTCTTCCGGGAGGAGCGGTTTGTCCGGCGATAAACGCGACAATCGGTTTCGTGACATTATCTTTCGCGTAAGCCGCCGCATCTTCTTCGGCAGTTCCGCCGATTTCGCCGATCATAATGATCGCGTCGGTTTCATCGTCGGCTTGGAATAATTTAAGTGCGTCGGTATGATTCGTGCCGATAATCGGGTCACCGCCGATACCGATGGCGGTTGATTGTCCGAGTCCGAGTGCGCTCAGTTGTCCGACTGCTTCATACGTCAGCGTGCCCGACCGCGAAACAACGCCGATGCGTCCTTCTTTGTGAATATGTCCGGG
>JBDTZT010000621.1:0-3197 GCA_040005005.1 Actinomycetota bacterium | reverse complement strand
GGTGCGTTGACCGATAAACCGCAATTTAAAAATCGTCCGTTTGACGATGAGGGCGTGTCGTGTATCGTTTGCCATTCAATTGAAAGCACCAATGGACGCGGCATCGGCGGTTATGTGATGGGACAACCCGCGCTTTTGCAAAGGGCGGACGGGACAAAAATTCTGGAAGCGACCGACCAGGAAATTTTAAATAATGTTCCCGATCATAAACGCGCGATGATGCGCCCGCTTCTCAAACAACCCGAATTTTGCGGCGCGTGTCATAAATCACAAGTGCCGCAGGAATTAAACGATTACAAATTTTTACGCGCTTTTGCGGTGGCCGACGAATTACAGATGTCTTCATTCTCAAAAGAATCTCCGCATCCGTTCTATGTGAGAAATAAAGAAACCTGCAACACTTGTCATATGCCGGATGTAGCGACCAAATACTTCGACGTTTCAGCAAAAGACGGAACGATTTCATCGCATCGGTGGCCGGCGGCAAATACGGCAATTCCGACGTTTTATAATTACCCTGAGCAATTAGACGCCGTTCAAAAATCTTTGCAGGACGATAAAATGGGCGTGGATATTTTCGCGCTCCACGTTCAATCGGAAGGCAAATCGAAGGAAAAATTGATTGCCCCGCTCAACCGCAAAAATTTCAAAATCAAAGAAGGTGATACTTTGACGGCTGATGTCGTCGTTACAAACAAGAATATCGGACATAGTTTTCCGCCCGAATTGCGCGATTTTTATGAAGCTTACGTTGAATTTACGGTTTCGGACGCGAACGATAAAGTTTTGTATAAATCCGGCTTTATAAAACCCAAAGGCGATTTGGACGAAAAAGCGCATGCTTATAAAACTTATCTCGTCAAAGAAGACGGTTCGTTCAACGATCTGCACCTCATCTGGAAAACAAGAGTCGTCGCGCAAAACTTGGCAATTCCTTCGGGACGCTCTGATTTAGCGCGGTATAAATTTCTTGTTCCAGCCGGGCTCGGCGGGCAAATAAAACTTTCCGCGAAACTTCAATATCGCCGTTTTACAAGAGTTTTCAGCGATTATTCGCTCGGGAAATCAAAAGATTATCCGATTGTCCTGATGGCAAAATCGGAGCGAAATTTGTTTGTCGGTGAAGAAAATAAATCGCAACCGGTTGACCCGAAAGCAATGCCCGATTGGCGGCGTTGGAACAATTACGGAATTGCGCTGCTCGACCAAAGACAATTTCCGCAAGCGGCGGACGCTTTTGACGAAGTAATTGATTTCGATGTCAAAGATTACAAAGCCTTTGCCTTTACCAATAAAGCGTTGGCTTTGATGGAAATGGGCGGCTGGAAAGAAGCCGAAAAACTGGTTAATAAAGCGTTGGATTTGGACGCGCAAAATTTGCGGGCAGTTTTTCAATCGGGCCGAATTGACCGCGTGCAAAGCCGGCTGGACGAATCCGAAGCCAATTTCAAAAAGGTCTTGGAAAAATATCCGCGTGATCGGATAACGCTTCAGCAGCTCGGCGAACTGGCGAAAATCAAAAGCGAATCCGTTCCGAAAGAGCAAAGGAACGCACAACTCGAAATTGCCAGGAATTATTACACGCAAATTTTGGGGATTGACCCCGAAGACGTTTCATCGCATTACAATTTAATGATTATTTATCAAAAACTCGGAATGCGCGATGAAGCAAAACGCGAGGCGATGATTTTCAAAGATTTAAAGGACGACCCGCAGGTAACGTCGCTGGCGAGCAATTTTTTGCAGTCTAATACAAACATCGGCAACGAATCTTTGCCGTTTCACACGCACGATTTAACACCGTTTCAGCCGACTCAGCAAAAAACGGAATATTTAGCCCTTTTACAGTAAATTTCGAACTCTATGAAAAAAAATATTAAATTGATCTTAGTTCTGCTTTTTCTGGTAATTTTTGGTTTTTCCTGGTCGTTTCGCTCGGAAGCGTCAAACGCCGCCGCACTTGAAACAAATATTTTGAACTTTGAATCGCCGCGCACTTTGTATATCAACAATTGCGCTCGTTGTCACGGCGCGGACGGCAAAAGCCAAACCGCACTCGGCCGACAAAACGATGCGCCGGACATCTCGGGCGGGAAAGTGCGAAGATGGAGCAGCAGTAAATTAACCCGACTTATCACAAACGGGTCGGATTCGATGCCGGCATTCGGGAAAAAACTGACGAAAGCGCAAATTTCTAGTCTGGCTAGTTTTGTTCGCGGGTTATAAAAATTGAAGAGTTTTCTGAATTTAATTTCAAGGAAATTTTGGAAGGCGGCATTTTCGCCTTCCGTTTCTTTGTGTTTCGTTTCTCTGATTTTCTTTTCGCAAAATTCTTTTGCCGAATGGAAATCGGTTGGAAATGTGACGCAGATTCTCGAACAAAAGGCGAACTATGCAATTTTGCAAACTTCCGTTGGGGCCAAGCTTCGCGTCGAATTTTTTGATATAAATGTTGTTCGCATACGTCTTGCGCCGGACGGAAACTTTGAAACACTGCCTGATTACGCAATTGATTTTTCAAAAGAAAGACCGCCGCCGATTGTCAAAGTTTTGCAAACTAAAGAAAAAATTGTTCTGACAAATTCCTTTGGCGCGAAAGTTGAAATCCACAAAATGCCTTTAACGGTAACGGTTTTTGATGAGAACGGAGAAATTATCGTTGACGATGCGCGAACAATGTCGTTTGAATCGCAAACGGGCGAAATTTCCGCGACCAAAGCGCGAAAATCATTAACCGAAACTTATTACGGATTCGGCGAAAAAGCGTTACCGTTTTCGCGCGACGGGCAAGTGATGACAAATTGGAACACCGATACTTATCGGTATTCGCTTGGAACCGATCCGCTTTATCAATCAATCCCGTTTTTTATCGCGCTTAATCAAGGCAAATCTTACGGTTTATTTTTTAACAACACTTTCCGCACAACATTCGATATGGGCAAAACCGCGCCCGACAAATTCACGTTTTCATCCGCGGGCGGCGAACTCGATTATTTTGTTTTCACGGGCGGAAGGCAAAGAACGCCCAAAAAGATTTTGGAAGATTATGCCAATCTGACCGGAAAAACGCCGCTGCCGCCGATTTGGGCTTTGGGTAATCAGCAATCACGGTTTTCATATTTTCCGGAATCGCGCGTTCGTGAAATTGCTGACGGTTTTCGTTCAAGAAAAATCCCGTGCGATGTAATTTATATTGA
>JBDTZT010000620.1:0-3218 GCA_040005005.1 Actinomycetota bacterium | reverse complement strand
CGCCAAAAAACTCGTTTAATTTTTCGAGCGTTTTATCTTTTGAACA
The DNA here is from genome assembly GCA_040005005.1 of Actinomycetota bacterium. GTDB lineage: Bacteria > Acidobacteriota > Blastocatellia > Pyrinomonadales > Pyrinomonadaceae > JAFDVJ01. The sequence continues at coordinate 3,172 of JBDTZT010000620.1, read as the reverse complement.
ATCGTCAACGAAAATAAAATTGGTTTGATAACCGTTTTCCGATAGATTGGCTTCGACGCTTCGCAAAGTGTTCGCCAGATACGGCAGAGACGCCTCTTCGTTGTAACAGGGAATAACGATTGAGATCGGATTTTGGATTTTGGATTTTGGATTTTGGATTTCCGCAATCGGACTTTGGATTTCCGACTTCGGACTTTGGACTTGAATCTCGTCTTTTAATCCTAAAAATTCCGCCGTATCGCAAAAATCGTATTTTTGGATATTTTCCTTCAAAATCCATTCCATTTTATCGAGCTTGCGGTAATGCCGGATACGGTTATAGCGCGAGGCGGCATTGATGCGCGGTTGTTCAGGGTCGAGTTCCCAGACGTGAAAGTAAAAAATAAATGGTTCGGCTGGCGTTTCGTGCCATTTCCGGACCGCTTTGCGCATTAGTGTATAAGGAATTTGCCGAAAATAATTGCCGCCCGAAATCGGCAAAAGTCCGATGCCTAAATCGTGCGTCGAATAAGGAAATTCCCAAATCGCGGTGCCGTTCGTGTGAATTTGATGGGCAAATCGTTTCGATTTATCAGATTTCTTGGTCGGTAAAAACGAAGCGTCGTAAACAAAACCTTCTTCGGCTAAAACATCGAAAATCCACGAATCTTTTTCGTAATTTAATTTTTCAGCCGCCCGGTAACCGATAATTTTTTGCTCGGCGGCGTCTTCCAAAGCGCGATTTGTACGCCGCAAGTCTTCCCGAAATTCTTCGTCCGTCAGATTTTTCAAACTGCGATGATAAAATCCGCGACTGGCCACTTCGTGCCCACGCGAAGCAATTTCCCGAATGAGGCGCGGATTTTGTTCGGCAATCCAGCCCAAAACAAAAAATGTCGCTTTTGTCTCGAATTGGTCGAGCAAGTCCAAAGTTTTGAGCGTGTTTTTCTCGTACCGCGGCTCAAAATTCGACCAATTTCGCTGCTGGATCAAATTCTCGAACGCGCCGACGTGAAAGTAGTCTTCAACCAGAACAGTCAAAAGATGTTTTTTATTGAGGAGTCTCTGATTCATTAAATGATTTTAAAATAAGGTTCTTTGAAGTATTTTGGCGTGATTGCTTTTAGTGCCCAATTTATCTTCGATAATTTTAACAATCCGCTTTGCCGCCTTGCCGTCGCCGAACGGATTGGAAACTTCCTTCACCGATTTTATCCAAGTTTCGACCGAATAATTTTCTTCGAGCATCAGTTTCAAAGTGCGCGGATTTCCGCCGACGAGTTTGGCTACGCCGGAGCGAATCGCTTCCGGACGTTCGGTGTTTTCCCGCAGCACGAAAAGCGGTTTGCCTAAGCTGGGGGCTTCTTCCTGTACTCCGCCCGAATCCGAAACGATCAGCCAGGTGCTTTGCATCAAAGCGATAAAATCTTTATAGTTCAGCGGTTCAAGCAAAAAGATACGTTCATTATCCGCCAAAATTTCATTTGTTACTTTCTGCACATTCGGGTTCGGATGAACGGGAAAAAAGAGACAAACATCTTTTCTCTTTTCGACAAATTCGCGCAAAACTTTAAGATTTCCGCTCATTCTTTCGCCGAAACTTTCGCGCCGGTGCGTGGTCAGCAAGATTCTTTTGAGACCTTTTGTGGCTTCAATCAACTCGCTGACTTTGTCGCTTGGGGCGAGGTTTTTCAAAATATACTGAAGCATGTCAACAATCGTATTTCCGGTGACGAAAACCTTTTCGGTTGGAATGTCTTCGGCGAGCAGATTCCGGCGATTTCGCTCGGTCGCGGCAAAATGAAAATTGGCGATCTGCGAGACCAGACGACGATTTAATTCTTCGGGAAACGGACTGTAAAGATTTCCCGAACGAAGTCCCGCTTCGATGTGACCGACGAGAATCTGGCGATTAAAACCGGCCAGTGCACCTGCCAGAGTCGTCGTCGTATCGCCTTGGACGAGAATCAAATCGGGTTTTTCTTCCGCCAGAATTTTATCGAGTTTTGCTAAAACCTTCGAGCAAATTTCGTTCGGCGTTTGATTTTTTTTCATTATCCGCAAATCGAAATCGGTTTCGATATTGAGCATTCTTAGAAAAGGTTTGAGCAATTCTTTGTGTTGACTCGAAGAAACGACGATGGTTTGGAAAAATTTCTTCTTTAATTCGTGAATCACCGGCGCGAGTTTAATCGCTTCGGGACGCGTTCCGAAAAGCACGAGAATTTTCAGCCGCCAATCAACAATCTCGTGCGGTTTGATTTTATTATCTTGCGGAGTTCCGTTCAGGATCATTAATTGACAGTCGAATTCAGGGGTATCGGTAAAATTCAGATTCAATATATATCTAAAAAGCAAACAATTCCTTATTCTTCAATTTTTCATTAATTTCTAAGGCGAAATGAGAGCAAATATCCACGCGGCATAATCTTGAAGCAGACCATTTAGCCGATAACAACCGCCGAAATAAAATCTATTCGGTCGCAGAAAAGGAGATTTTCTTAAAAAATTACTTTGAACGCGGTTCTATCCTGCTAAAAATACAGGACTTTTATATTTTAGACTGAATTTTTAATAAAACTCAAGAACTTTCTGAGATTGAACGCAAATTCCCCGCAGTTTTTGGCAATATTTGAGAATAGCGCGTCAAAAAACAAAAAAGGCGGGCTGAAAACCCGCCGATCAAAGAATTTGAATATTTATCACTCAGGCTGACCTTTACAACCGGCATTGAAAAGCGCGGGTTGTTTTATCGAAATAATCGGATAATTTTCCGCTTCCAGATTCTTTTCGACCCAATCAAGATATTCTTCGGGGATGGACATATCCGAAAAAATTGCTTCGACCGGACATTCCGGCAAACAAGCGTCGCAATCAATACAGGTATCGGGATTGATCAAAAGTTTATCGGGCAATTCGTGAAACGCCTCGACGGGACAAACTGCCGCGCAGTCGGTATATTTACATTCAACACAGGGTTCGGTCACAATATAAGTCATTTTTTCTGAAAATCTCCTTGGATTTTTCCTTAAATCAAAATAAAAAGCTAATATCCGCGAGGCTAACTTGTCAAATGAGGTTAGACAAATGATAGAATTTCGTCATTATCAAAATTTATTAACAAATAACATTTTAAGGAAAATCGAATGAAGAACATTAAAGCTGAACGTGAATTATCGTTGGATTTTTTGCG
>JBDTZT010000055.1:0-10848 GCA_040005005.1 Actinomycetota bacterium | reverse complement strand
TCAGCACACTCTTTTAGGCATCGAATTAAAAATCGGGAATAAACGATTCAGCTGTCCCGATTTATCAACTGCCAGATATTTGCAGGTTTTTGCGCGAATCGGTTGTCAGGAAGTGGCGATTCCTTACGACATCACGAAAATTTCGATGCTTGCCGACGAATTGGAAATTGCCTGGCATAAAACACTTTTGTTTTTTGAAGAATTGACGAAAAGTAAAATAGCATCGGCAAAAGGCAGGATGCGCTCAGGTTTGATAAAAGAAATTCGCATGGAGATTGAAGAAATCGGCGCCGGTTCATTAATGCCCGAATTCAGGCAATCAACCAAGCAACGCAACACTTAAAAGTAAAAAGGCAAAAGTTAAGCGACAAAAAGCATCGAAAAATTGTCGTTTGACATTACATTTTTCAGAATTGTTAAAATAGACAGGTGAAACATTTTTTGTTTCAATAGATAAATTATGTTGGACGCAGGATTAGTTTTAACGAAAGAGATCGAGGAAGCAGTCAATCTTCCGTTTCCGTATAACAAACAGGCTTTTTGCCGTTATGAACCGATTGAAAAACGCATCAACCACGCGAAGGTTTTGATCGTCAATGATTGTTTGCGTTATGAATCCGATTTGTCGGATTTGGCTCACAAAGATTGGAACGGCACGCTTGACGCGAAACTGCGTTTTGAAAACAAAATTTCGGCAATGGCTTGTAACAATATCGCCAACAATGTCCTGCGGCTCGTCAAACAACCGAAAGTGATGACCGTTCATCTTTCGGAAGTCGCCGAAGCCGCCGAATCGTTTAATCCCGACGCGATTGTGATGAGCGGAACACTGACCGATTTTGATTACTACAATCCGGCACAACTCAAAAAATTCGCGCAGTTTGTCAAAACAACCAAAATTCCGGTTCTCGCCATTTGCGGAGCGCATCAACTCGTCGGCGTTTCATACGGTGCGAAATTAACGACGCTCGACAATCTCGATGCCTCCGAAAAACGCACAAACCGAATGGTTGAATATCAATACCGGTTTATCAAAATTACCGATCCGACCGATCCGATTTTTGCGGGAATCGCCAACACCGAAAGCGGAATCTGGCAGGAATATACAACGCAGGACGACATTCTGCGGGTTTGGCAAAATCACGGTTTGCAGGTCGAAGGCGTTCCCGCCGGTTTTAAGCTTCTCGCCACCGCCTATCTTTGCAAAAATCAAATGATGGTTAAATGCACGGAAGGGCAGATGATTTACGCCGTCCAGTTTCATCTCGAAAAATCTTTTGAAGATTGGAGTAAAAACCCGACTCGCTGGCAGCATCCGATTGAATCACGCGACGGTCGTATTTTGTTTGAAAACTTCTTAAAACTTGCAATCAAACATGACAAATAGAAAGAACAAACAACTTTGAATAATTTTTCGCGGTTTTCCCTACTCTTCACGAATGAGTTTATCCAATTAAAATTTCAAACCTGCCACAAAATAGGTTATCAAACACGGCACACCAACCGAAATAATTATTGTTATAACGGAACTTATCGCCGAAAAAGCGAAGGCCGTCGCGCCTTTTTGTATTTTCATAAGTTTTAGAAGCAGCCATTTGCACATCGCCGTGAAGAACGGGACAAATAAAGCCGCGAGAATCAATACCACGCCAACCCCGAAACCGCCGCCCGGAAATTTACTGATCGAACCGTCCCAGGACATTGCGATCACGACTCCAAAGACAACAAACAAAACCACAAAACAAACCGCAAAGCTGACCGCGTATGAAAGAAAGGAACATAAAAAAGCCTTTCCAAAATTTGTCCAGCCTTTTTTGCTCATATAAAACGCTTCAAGGAAAATAAAACCGAACGCCAGAAAGAAAAAAGAAAAAATAATCGCCCATTCTACTATTTGACTTGCCATTTTTTATCTTCAGATGTGCCGCGAATCTCTGAATGGAAACGAATACAAACCTTAAACCAAACGTCAACCGCAACCTAAGATTTTGACTGATGCTTTAAGATCCGCTCCAAATGATTAAATCTTTCGAGCATTTGTTCGTGGCTGTGGTCAATTTTTTCGTGGAGATGCGCCACTTCGAGTTCGGCTTTGATATTTACTTCGTATTCGATGTCCGAACGGATATGGTCTTTTTCCGATTGCCTGTTTTGTGAAATCAGCACAAAGCAGGAAAGAAAAATCGCTTCGAGCGAAACAATCATTGTCAGTAGACCAAACGGAAACGGGTCGAATTGTTCGATTCCGAGCGGAAAAACATTGATACTAATCCAGACGATAAAAATCAATGCGTTGAGAATCAAAAATTGCATACTTCCGCTAAACCACGCGATCCAATCGGCGATGCGCTGCAGAGTCGAAAGTTTTTCTTCCATTTCGTCATTGACGTTTTTTGAAACGCGGGTTCGCAGAAGATTGTCGGCTTCGCGCAGCATTCCGCTCATTGCCGCCAGCATATTTAATCCGGCGTCAGGTTTTTTTTGAAATAAAAGCAGTAAATCGTCACGGTCGAGAGCAAAAAGTTCGGTGTCGGTCAAAGCCATTGCCGTCGCGGAACGCGGACGATTATCGAGCATCGAAATTTCCCCGAAAATATCGTCCCTTTTAGCAACCTTTAAAACAATTTTTTGTCCGGTTGTATCCTTTATAAAAAGTTCGACTTCGCCCGCTTTAACGATATAAAGCGATTCACCGAAATCGCCGGTGTGAAATAAAGTTTCGCCTTGCTTCAGATTTTTTTCGTCAATGACGGCGGCAAGCTCTGTTAATTCGTCCGCATCGAGCAATTCAAAAAGCTCGACTCCGGCAAGTTCTTCGGCGTTACACGACATTTATTATTTTGTCCCCGTATTAAACAACTTGTACCAATTAGTCAAAGCATTTTGTCGGCACATTTTCCAACGTGTTTATGATGAGCATATCAACCACGGCGTTGAAATCGCCGCCTGTTTCTTCATAAACGCGAAGCTGGTCGTCGGCGGAAGTGCCACGTTCTAAAATTGTGTGAATATGTTCGATTTCTTTGCGCGAATCCAGTTCGTCAACGACATCATCAACAAAATCAAGCAATTCACGAATCAAATCCTTAACCGGAACTTCCTTTTGTTTGCCCAAATCAAGCAATTTTCCATCCAATCCGTAACGAATCGCCCGCCATTTGTTTTCCTGAATCAATCTTCGATGATAAAGCCGGAAACCCCAGTTTTTTTCAATCATTACCGATAATTTCGCAACTATCGCCTGAAACAAGGCGGCGACGGCAATCGTGTCGTCAACCCGCGTCGGAATGTCGGCAATGCGGAATTCAAGCGTCGGAAATATGGAATGCGGGCGAACGTCCCACCAAATCTTTGTGCCGTCCTGAATGCAATTCATCTTCACAAGCAAATCAACATAGCTTTGAAATTGCTGATAAGACTCGAAATGGTCGGGAATATCGGTGCGCGGGAATTTCTTGAAGACTTCCGAGCGGTAAGATTTCAAACCCGTGTTAAATCCTAACCAAAACGGCGAAGATGTCGTCATTGCGAGAACGTGCGGCAAGAAATACCGCGCCGCGTTCATAATATGGATGCGGCGGTCTAAATCTTCGATACCGACGTGAACGTGAACGCCGAAAATCAGCAAACTTCGCGCCACCATTTGAAGTTCTTGAACCAATAGCTTATAGCGGTCGGCTTCAAAAATTTCCTGCTCTGACCATTTTGAAAAAGGATGCGTCGAAGCCGCGACAATTTCCAAGCCTTTGTTCTTTGCCAAACCCGAAATGATACAGCGAAGTTTGGTAATATCTTCCCGCGCTTCCGCGATGTTCGCGCAAACGCCCGTCCCGACCTCAATCATTGATTGAATCATTTCCGGCTTTATCTTTTCGCCTAAAAGCAGTTTCCCATCTTCCAGGATTTCCGAAACGTGCGATTTTAATTCGCGAGTCGTCGGGTCAACAATCTGAAATTCCTCTTCGATTCCAAGCGTAAATTGCTTAAACATATTTTTCCCCTTGAGTCTCAAGTCTCAAGTCTCAAATCGGTTTACATTCAAACTTGAGACTTGGAACTTCGGACTGATTTATGCCAATTCAAATTCCTGCTTCAAAAGTTTTGCGTTTTCATCCGAAAGATTTTGAAAACGGACGCCGACACCCTGTCCCGGATCGGTATAAACAACCGCGCCGGTTAATGAAACTTCCGTTCCGCCAACGATCATCCGCATAAAAACCAGCGTTCCGATGGCGAGACTTGAATTGGTCGTCATATAAAGACCGCCAATACCGATGTCGCGGGTGTTAGCGATTCCGGTTGCGTCAACGCCGTTAAAATTTACATCAATAATCAATTTTTTACGGTCTGATTGCCGTTTTTCCGACGGTGCAAGTGCATTGGTAAAATCCTTTTCGGTCATAGTTTTATTTGTTTTTCCGAGTTTTTATAAGAATTTTGACTACAAATTTTCTCATCGTCAAACTCGCTACACATTTTAACTTATTTCTCAGTAAAGCAATAGTGTTTTGCCTTTTACTTTTTTACTTGCTCATATCTTTTGCCAATTTCAAAAATGATTTTGCAGCGTGCGACAAAACCGAATTTTTGCGGTAAATAATATTAAGTTTCCGTTCCAACTTCATTTCCTTCACCGCTAAAGCCTTCAATTGCCCGCTGGCAATCTCGCTCTGCGCCGTTAGTTTCGGGACCAGCGCGACTCCGATGCCGGTTTCAACTAATCTTTTGATCGCTTCGAGCGACGGCAGTTCGACCGAAATATTAAGTTTTGTCTGGTATTTATCAAAAGTTTCAATGACTTTTTCACGATATGGCGAAGGCGCGTTGTGCGCGATAAAAGTTTCGACCCCTAACTCCTTGACCGAAACGCTTGATTTGCTCGCTAAAGGATGGTTTGGCGAAACAATTAACGTCAATTCATCGGTACAAACCGTCGTCGAAATAACGGAATTATCGTTCGGCTTAAAAGAAACAATGCCGAGTTCGGCTTCACGCGCCATAATTTCCTTCGGAATCCGGCTCGCCACACCGCGCTGGACTTCAATTTTAATGAGCGGGTAAAGTTTGCGAAATTCTTCGATCACCGGCAGCAGATAAAAAACCGTGTGTTCATTTGCGCTGATCGTCACTTTGCCGTAATGCAAATCACGCATTTCCCTCATTGCCGTGTGCGCCGACTGCCGCAGATTGAGCATTTGTTTGGCATAATCCAGCAAAACTTCGCCCGCCAGTGTCAAAGTTCCGTCTTTCGATGAACGGTCAAAGAGTTTTTCGCCGATTTCCTGCTCCAAACGCCGCACCGCCTGACTGACGGCCGGTTGTGTCCGATTCAAAACTTCCGCCGCCCGCGAAAAACTTTTTTCACGCGCGACGGCAACCAAAACCTCTAATTGATTTATGTCCATAAAATATATTAAACCACTAAATATTAGAACTATCTACCATTTACGAAGATTTATCAAATTTAATTTCGGATAATTAAAATTACTACAATGCATTTTTTATTTTTTTAGATCAGATGACCTTTTTATATTATCATTAGTTATGTTTTTATTAACATAATAACCTTGACTTTCATCAAATATTTTTTGTAACATTTAAACTCAGGGCGTATTGCGTTAAATATCATCGCGTTTTGGAGAAATAATGAAAACTGAAAAAATTGCCATTTTTGATACAACTTTGCGTGACGGCGAACAATCGCCGGGCTGTTCGATGAATTTACCGGAAAAGATCAGGATGGCGCGGCAATTGGAATATTTGGGTGCTGACATTATCGAAGCCGGATTTCCGATTGCGTCGGAAGGTGATTTTCGCGCTGTTCGGGCGATTTCCGAAGAATGCGAAACGGCCACTGTGGCGGCATTGTGCCGAACAACCGAAGTTGATATTATTCGCGCCGCCGAAGCCTTGAAAAAAGCAAAAAAATCGAGGATCCACACATTTGTCGCAACCTCCGATATTCATTTGGAATTCAAACTAAAAAAAACGCGCAAAGAAGTTTTGGCAATGACGCGAAATTCGATCCGTCTGGCAAAAAATTACGCCTCGGAAGTCGAATTTTCCGCCGAAGACGCGACGCGCAGCGATCTGGATTTTATCTGCGAAGTTTTCAATATCGCGGTTGAAGAAGGTGCAACGATTCTGAATGTTCCCGATACGGTCGGTTACACGCTTCCCGCAGAATATTCAAACCTGATTCGCACTATTAAGGAAAAAGTTGTCGGCGACAAAGATGTTACGATCAGCGTTCATTGCCACAACGATTTGGGTTTGGCGGTGGCGAATAGTTTAGCAGCAATCGAAGCGGGCGCAAGACAAGTTGAATGCACGATCAACGGCATCGGCGAACGCGCCGGAAACGCTTCGTTGGAAGAATTTGTGATGGCCTTGGTCGTGCGTTCGGACAAAATGCCGTTTGCAACCAATATTGACACGACCCAGCTTTTTCCGACAAGTCAGATTCTCTCATCAATCATCAGTTTCGGAGTTCAGCCGAACAAGGCAATTGTCGGGCTTAATGCTTTCGCGCACGAAGCCGGAATTCATCAACACGGCGTTTTGAGCAATCCCTTATGTTATGAGATTATGACACCCGAATCGGTCGGCGTTCCGTCAAACAACATCGTGCTCGGCAAACATTCGGGCAGACACGCGCTGATTGCCCGTTACAACGAACTTGGCGTTGAGCTCGACGCTGACGAGATCAGCGCGGTCTATCAAAAATTTACAGCGTTGGCCGACAAAAAGAAAAATATTTACGACCAGGATTTGCTGGCAATTTTGCCGATGCCAATGCCGACGCTGATGGCGGCATAAAAAATCATCTACGAATAAACATGAATTGACACGAATTTTCAATTTTTTATAAAAATAATTTGTGAAATGCGCGTGTTAATTCGTGGCTAAAAATGCTTATGAAAATTACAGTTTTAGCAGGCGACGGCATTGGCGTTGAAGTAACCCGCGAAGCCGTCAAAGTTTTGTCCGCAGTCGCCAAAATTTACGATTTGTCAATCGAAACCGACGAACAATTGATCGGCGGCGCGGCGATCAGCGCAAAAGGTTCGCCGTTTCCCGAAGAAACAAAAAATTCGTGTTTAATTTCGGACGCGGTTTTGCTCGGCGCAGTCGGGGCGCCCGAATTTGATCATTTATTACCCGAAAAACGTCCCGAAATCGGGTTGCTTCAGCTTCGCCAAGCACTCGGCGGTTTTGCCAATCTGCGTCCGTCAAAAGCATTTCCGGCATTGATTGCTTCTTCGCCGCTGCGCCGCGAAATTTTTGAAGGAACTGATTTGCTGATCGTCCGCGAACTGCTCGGCGGTTTGTATTTCGGTCAGCCGCGCGGAATTTCCGATACGGAAGCTTTTAACACGATGCGTTATTCGGTCGCGGAAGTCGAAAGAGTCGCCCGAGTCGCGTTTGAATCAGCGAAAACGCGCAAAGGCAAAGTTACTTCGGTTGATAAAGCAAATGTTTTGGAAACATCGCGTTTGTGGCGCGAAACGGTTGAAAAAGTGGCGAAAGATTATCCGGAAATTACGCTCGACCATCTTTTTGTTGACGCTTGCGCGATGCATTTAGTGACGAATCCGACGCGTTTTGACGTAATACTGACGGAAAATCTTTTCGGCGATATTCTCTCGGACGAAGCGGCGGTTTTGACCGGCAGTTTGGGAATGCTCGCGTCGGCGACCATCGGCGGGCAGATTGATTTATATGAACCGGTTCACGGTTCGGCGCCTGACATTGCCGGCAAAAATATCGCCAATCCGCTCGGCGCCATTGCTTCGGTCGCAATGCTCCTTCGTTACACGGCAAAAAATACGGAGGCTGCCGAAGCAATCGAAAACGCGATTGAAAAAGTTTTGGCGGAAGGTTATCGCACGGCGGATATTTCAAACGATAAAGAGAATTTTGCGAAAACCGACGAAATCGGCGATTTGGTTGCCAAATACGCAGTTGAATTTGCGAACACGCGCTACAATTCTCAGGCAGTTTAATTTCTTTGTCACGAATTAACACGAATCTTCACGAATTATTTGTAGTAAAATAGATTCGTGCCAATTCGTGTTAATTCGTGGCTAAAATTCTTATGAAAACGATTTACGACAAAATTTGGGATGCGCACATCGTCACGGAAGAAGCCGGAAAACCGGCGCTGATTTACATTGATTTGCACCTTATTCACGAAGTTACATCGCCGCAAGCCTTTGAAGCCTTGCGGCTTGCCAATCGAAAAGTACGCCGACCCGATTTAACTTTTGCGACGATTGATCACGCAATTCCGACCATCAATCGACATCTTCCCTTCAACGACCAGATCGCCGCCCAGCAAGTCGAAGCTTTACGAAAAAACACGAAAGAATTCGGCGTTAAACTCTACGATTTAGACCGCATCGAACAAGGAATTATTCACGTTTTCGGTCCCGAACAAGGTTTGACGCAACCCGGACAGACGATTGTTTGCGGCGATTCGCACACTTCGACGCACGGCGCATTCGGCGCGTTGGCGTTCGGCATCGGCACGAGCGAAGTCGAACACGTTTTGGCAACCCAATGCCTTCAGCAAAATAAATCGAAAAATTTACTGATCAAAGTCGAAGGCGATTTACCTTTCGGGGTGACGGCAAAAGACTTGATTTTGGGGATTATCAACGAAATCGGGACGGACGGCGCGACGGGTTATGTCATTGAATACGCGGGCGCGGGCGTAAAAAACCTTTCGATGGAAGGTCGAATGACGGTCTGCAATATGTCCATCGAAGCCGGTGCGAAAGCCGGACTGATTGCACCTGACGAAACGACTTTTGAATATTTAAATGGCAAACCTTTTGCACCGAAAGGCGAAAACTGGGAAAAGTCGGTTGAATATTGGCAAACTTTGCCGAGTGATTCCGCCGCTAAATTTGATAAAACCGTCGTCATCAAAGCCGAAAATCTCGCGCCTTTTGTAACTTGGGGAACATCGCCCGGAATGAGCGTGAAAATTTCCGAAAGCATTCCCGAACTTTCCTCTGCAAAAGACGAAAACGAGCGAAAATCTTTTGAACGGGCACTTCAATATATGAATTTAGAGCCCTCGCAAAAAATTGAAGAAATTACTATAAACCGTGCTTTTATCGGCAGCTGCACAAATTCGCGGATCGAAGATCTACGCGAAGCGGCGCGCATTGCGAAAGGTTACAAAGTCAGCGCTCAGGTCGGCGCGATGATCGTGCCCGGTTCGATGCAAATCAAAAAACAGGCGGAAGATGAGGGTTTGGCAAAGATTTTCACGGAAGCGGGTTTTGAATGGCGCGACGCAGGCTGTTCGATGTGTCTGGCGATGAACGAAGATATTTTAAAGGATGGTGAACGCTGCGCTTCAACTTCAAATAGAAATTTTGAAGGTCGGCAAGGGCGCGGCGGCAGAACACATCTCGTTTCACCTTCGATGGCGGCGGCGGCGGCAATCGCCGGACATTTTGTTGATGTCCGAGATTGGAAATTTAACTAGTCGAAAGTCAAGAGTCGAGAGTCAAGAGTCTAAAATCTTTCTCTCGACTCTTAACTCTTGACTCTCGACTCTCGACTATTTTATGAATAAATTCACAAAACACACCGGAAAAACCGTCGCGCTTTACCAGCCGAATATTGACACTGACCAGATAATTCCGAAGCAATTTTTGAAACGAATCGAACGCACGGGTTACGGCGAATTTCTTTTTTACGACTGGCGTTTTGACGCGGACGGCAGCGCAAAAAAAGATTTTGTTTTGAATAATCCGAAATATAAACACGCCTCGATTTTGATTGCCGGCGCAAATTTCGGTTGCGGCAGCTCGCGCGAACACGCGCCCTGGAGTTTGACGGATTACGGTTTTTACGCTGTTATCGCGCCTAGTTTTGCCGATATTTTTTACAATAATTCTCTGAAAAACGGTCTTTTGCCAGTTGTTCTGAGCGAAGAAAAAGTTGCCCGATTGGTTGAACAATCTCAAAATCAGGAAAATTATGAATTAATTGTTGATTTGGAAAATCAGACAGTGACCGATCATCAAGGCTTTCAGTCGAGTTTTGAAATCAACGAATTTCGCCGCCATTGTCTCTTAAACGGCTTGGATGATATCGGTTTGACTCTGCAAAACGAAGCAAAAATCTCACAATATGAAAGCGCAATAAAAATCGCTCGTGGATTTGCTTCATTCTAATTACTTTTCAATAAAATTTTAAAAATTCCCCGTTTGCATTTTTTTGTTCGGATAAGTTACCATAAATTCTCGTTAAAATGAGAGTTTTATTAGCCTTAAACTCCGAAATAAGTTAAAATCTAGAGGCTTTTAAATTTCTGAACGACTTCGCGCTTTCTATGGGCTTTTCGACGATTGCAATTCACGCAGGAAATGAACCTGACATCGCCACCGGCGCGGTCAGTGTGCCTATTTATCAAACTTCAACTTACGCTCAGGAAGCTCTCGGCAAAAACAAGGGCTACGAATATGCGCGAACACAAAATCCGACTCGTTCTGCGCTCGAAAAAAATATTGCCGCGCTCGAAGGTGTGCGCTTTGGTTACGCTTTTGCGTCAGGAATGGCGGCAACCGACGCGGTTTTGAAACTGGTCAAGTCAGGCGATCACGTTATTTTAGGCGACAACACTTACGGCGGAACTTTTCGGCTTTTCAATAAAGTTTTATCAAATTACGGCATTGAATTTGATTTGGTTGATACGACCGACGTGACAAATCTTGAACAGGCATTTAAACCAAACACGAAGATGGTTTTTGTCGAAACGCCGACCAATCCCGTGATGAGTGTGACGGATTTGCAGGCAGTTTCCGAAGTTGCACACGCCCACGGTGC
>JBDTZT010000619.1:0-3221 GCA_040005005.1 Actinomycetota bacterium | reverse complement strand
AGTTAGAACAATTACGAGTTACGAATTACGAATTACGAATGGCGGAAAATTTATTCTTAAATTCGTAATTTGAAATTCGTAATTTATTTTATGAGCAAAATTATTGTTTTAATCGGTGCGCCGGGCGCGGGCAAAGGAACACAAGCGCGGCTTTTGAAAGAACGCAGAGGCATTCCGCAAATCTCGACCGGCGAAATGTTCCGCGAGATGAAAAAAGCGGACACCCCGCTCGCGCGCGAAGTTCAGGAAACAATGGCAGCGGGCAAATTGATTTCCGATGAATTGACTCTGCAAATCGTCAGAGAAAGAACTTTACGCGAAGATTGTGCAGGAACTTATCTGCTGGATGGTTATCCACGCACTGCCGTGCAAGCCGAACAGCTTGAAGAATTGGCAAAAGAGCAAGGCAAGGAAATTCAGGCAATCGAAGTTGATGTTCCGCGTGATGAATTGTTGAAACGCTTGACGGGTCGCCGTTCGTGTCCGGTTTGCGGTGAGATTTATAATGTTTACTCCAAACCGCCGAAGAATGACAATGTTTGCGATTTCCATCCTGATACGCAGTTGACGCATCGCGCCGATGACAATGAAGAAAGCGTTGGGACTCGTTTGGCTACTTATGACAAAGAGACCAAGCCGCTGCTTGATTATTACGAAAAATCGGGACGTTTGAAAAAGATCAGCGGCGAAGGAAGTTTGGAAGACATATTTAGCGAGTTGGAAAAATTGATTTAAATGGATTTCAGATGTGAAATCCGATGCTGATTATAATTGGCATCTAAAATCTGAAATCTGACATCTATGCTGAACTATTCAAAAATCGGGGGCTTTTTAAGTAAATTAAGCCAGGTTCTGTTGGGGAAAAGAATGATTATCGCCAAATCACAAAAAGATTTAGACCGGATGCGCGAGGTCGGCGAATTGATTGCCGAAGTTCGTGAAGCATTGCGCGGAATGATCGAAATTGGTATATCTTCGATCGAGCTTAATGCGGCGGCCGATAAAATGATTCGGGAGCGCGGCGCAACGCCGACTTTTATTGGTTACCACGGTTTCCCGTATGCAATTTGCGCGTCGGTCAATGAGCAGATAGTTCACGGTTTTTCAAATGACATTCCGCTCAAAAACGGCGATATTATTTCGCTCGATATGGCGGCGACGTATAACGGTTTTGTCGGCGATACGGCTTTTACCGCGCCGGTCGGTGAAGTTACCGACGAACTCAAACAATTGATTCGCGTCACGGAAGAATGTCTGGAATTGGCGATTGAGCAGTGTTATCCGAATAAACGAGTCGGCGATATTGGTTGGGCCGTTCAATCGCACGCGGAAAAATATGGTTACGGAATCGTCCGCGATTATACCGGACACGGAATCGGACGATCAATGCACGAATCTCCGCAAATCGCCAATTACGGCCGACAGGGAACAAGAGAGAAAATTCGTGCCGGATATTGCTTTGCGATTGAGCCGATGCTCAATCTCGGAACGCATGAAACAAGAACTTTGGATGATAAATGGACGGTCGTTACTTTAGACGGCAAGCCGAGCGCCCACGCCGAACATTCGCTTGCAATTACTGCGGAAGGTCCTGAAATTTTAACACTGACCAAAGAACAAAAAGCCGCGCTGAAAAATGTCAAAAAAGAAACAGTTGCGGCGTAACTTGATTAATCAAGTTTAAAAAGGTAACATAAGCAGTTTGTCAACTAAGACAGCGTTGGCTCTGTAGGATATGTCAAAAGAAGAACCCATAGAGGTGACGGCAACAGTGCTTGAAACTCTGCCGAATGCGATGTTTAAGGTCGCTTTAGAAGACAATAAGCACGAGGTTTTGGCACATATCTCAGGTAAAATGAGGAAAAATTTCATTCGTATTTTACCGGGAGATAGAGTATTGGTTGAACTTTCGCCCTATGATTTGAGTCGCGGGCGAATAACCTATCGCTATAAATAAAGAGAGGGAAACATTATGAAAGTTCGTCCTTCAGTAAAGAAAATTTGCGACAAATGCAAAATTATTCATCGGAAAGGCGTTGTGCGAGTGATTTGTGATAATCCGAAGCATAAACAACGTCAAGGTTAATTGGAATTCAGATTTGTGAATTCAGATTTGGGATTTGTATAAAAACAACAAATCCCAAATCCCAAATAGGAGAAATATGGCTCGCGTAGCAGGAGTTGATTTACCACCGAACAAGAGAGCGCAAATCGGTTTAACGTATATTTACGGGATCGGCAAATCGCGTTCGACGACAATTTTAGAAGAAGCGCAAATCAATATTGATACAAAAATCCGTGAGTTAAGCGAAGACGAATTAACCCGGATTCGGACAATCCTTGAAACACAAGGCGATATTGAAGGCGATTTGCGAAAGCGTGTACAGATGGACATCAAACGCTTGATGGACATCGGTTGTTATCGAGGGCTTCGGCATCGCCGCGGTTTGCCGGTCCGCGGACAGCGCACGAGCACTAACGCCCGAACCCGCAAAGGTCCGCGCAAAGCCGCCGTTGCGAAGAAGAAAGCACCGGGCAAGAAATAATTAGAAGTAGTCAGAAGATAGAAGTCAGAATACAGAATAATTGGATTTTCTGCTGACTACTGACTACTGACTACTGACTACTGACTAAAAAAAATGGCAAAAGCAGCAGCAAAAGGTAAGAAAACCTACAAAAAGAAAGAAAAAAAGAATATTCCGTATGGAATTGTTCATATTTCGGCTTCGTTTAATAACACGCTGATTTCAATTACCGACGCAAACGGCAATCTGGTCGCGCAATCTTCATCGGGTGCCCGCGGTTTTCGTGGTTCGCGTAAAGGAACTCCCTTTGCCGCGCAACAAGCCGCGACAGAAGTTGCCCGCAAAGCAGTGGAGTCGGGAATGCGCGAAGTTGAGGTTCGCGTCAAAGGTCCGGGCGGCGGACGTGAATCGGCGATTCGGGCGATTAATCAGGCCGGAATTCGTGTTTCTTCAATTCGCGATACGACCCCGATTCCGCATAATGGATGCCGACCGCCGAAGCGCCGAAGAGTTTGAGTATTTTGGATTTTAGATTTGCGATTTTGGATTGTAAATTTTAAAAGTTTAACTATCGAAAGGATGAAGGGAAATTTGCAAAATAATTTCTTGTAAACTTTTCCGTTGAAAAACGGAGGCAAAACAAATAAATTATGGCTAGATATAGAGATGCGGTGTGCCGTTTGTGCCGCCGCGAAG
>JBDTZT010000054.1:0-10860 GCA_040005005.1 Actinomycetota bacterium | reverse complement strand
ACATTTGTACAAAAAAGATTTTCAGCTGGAGACAGAAATTCTGACCGACGATCTTGCACCGGTCGAATTTTACAATTCAATTGCTCAAAGCGGCTTTCAACGCTAATTTTTGAAAATATTTTTTACACTTAAACTACAATATTTCAATATTTAACAAAAATTGCAAAAAAAATAAAAAAACCATGGAAGATTTCTTCATAAAAAACATATCGAGGTGGATGAACAAATGCGACCTTCGGGAAAAATTCCATTCTAACTTTTCTCAAAGTAGATTTTTGAATTTTATTATATTGCAAAAATGATGCGTTTTTACCAGCTAATAATCCGGATAAGAGTTTAAAATTAGCTTAAAATTTCTATTTTTATCCGAAAGATGCAAGTTGCAAACAGATTTTTTCGCAACAATTGAAATAATGTTAGTTTTCCCTGCGATTTGGGGCGTTTAAATGTAGCGATAATATTTTGTCTTAAAATTTTAAAGGATGACTTTCAAAAGCGAAATTCTTTAGCGAAATTCTTTCGCTTTGGTGAACAAATTATGCCACATTTCGGGTACAGAAAAATATTTGAGGCCGTAAAAACATTTCGTCCTGAGCCGGCGGATTTAAATGAATTAGCCAAATTTATGGTTATCCGCCCGCCTTCGGAGGACACTCCAGATTCAAACATTCCTGCCGGATATACTTATCTGGCCCAATTTATTGATCATGATATTTCGTCTGATTCAAGGGGCGACAGATTAAATCGGCTTCACCAACCGACAGGGGAAATACTTGTCGAAGATATTTTCAATGAGCGAAGTCCGTTTTTAGATTTGGAAACAATTTACGGGTCTGAAAAACCTCTCAACGAAGGTGAGATTGCCAGAAAATTCTTAATGAAAGAAGGTTCGCTTTCGCGCTTAAATTTAGGCAATACCTTCGGAGAAGGGCTGGGCGAGTCCAAACTCAAAAAATCTTATCCAAATGATTTACCGCGAGAAAGCGGTAATTTAAGAGCGAAAATTGTTGACAAGCGCAACGACAGTCATTTGCTGATTGCTCAAACTCAAGTCGCATTTATAAAATTTCATAATGCAATTGTTAAATATCACGGCAATATAAACTCAAAAGAGCTGTTCGAGATGGCGCGTGAAATAACCATTCGTCATTATCAATATATTGTTCTGACCGATTTTCTACCAAGAATTGTTAAAAATTTGGTTTTGGAGACGGTCTTGAAAGAAGTTTCGGAGAATGCGAATAAACTCTATCAGGCGACCCGCGACAATATGTATATGCCGTTGGAATTTTCGGTGGCGGCATACCGGACGGGACACAGTTTGATTAGAAATTCATACAATTTTAATCGTAAGTTTGAAAAAGATCGGGTACGTCTTGACGAGCTGTTAAAATTAACCGGACGCGGCGGCGGTTTATCTGACCGCGGCGGTCTACCAAGTATTTGGACTATCAATTGGAATTTATTTTTTGATATTAAAAATTCAAAAGAGCAAACCGATTTCAATGTTACCAAGAGAATAGATACAAAACTTTCGTCGTTTCTTGACTTTTTACTAACCACGCCTCTTTTTACAATAAATTCACTGGCGGCACTGGATTTAATGCGCGGACGTGCTTTGGGATTGCCGACTGGCGAGGAAGTGGCAAAAATAGTTGCCCAAAAAACAGGCGCAAAAACTCTTGATTCTGAGTTGATCCAAAATAAAATGCCGGAAAAACTGCGGGAAGTTTTTAAGGAAAAAACGCCTTTATGGTTTTATCTGTTGGCAGAAGCTGAAATTGAAGCCGAACCGGATTCAAATACGGAGGCAGGCAAACTGGGCGAGGTTGGAAGTTGGATAGTGGCCGAAACTTTCGTCAAACTTATTAAAGAAAGCACGCCTTCGATTTTGGATGAAGAAGAATCGAGTAAATTCTTCCTCCCTGAACAATTAAATTCCGGGCAGAACCCGATTCCCAAAGATAAACGAAAATTTACAATGCCAAAAATGCTGGAATTTATTGCATTGCAGAACACGGATTTTGACGAGATTAATCCGATTGGATAAAACCGGTTGGATTAATCTCTTCAATCTAAAAGTTGATTTTAGAATCAACGAAAATAAATACAAAAGGAGAAAATAAAAATTATGTCAATTATGGAAACAATAAACGAGCTTCATAATTTTGTCGAAGCTAATAAGGACAATGATGGAGGAAAAAAACGCGCCAGAGATATAAAAATGTTGGCAGTTACAGCAATTCGATACGGAATGAAAAGCCGCGATTGGCAAGAATATATGAAAGAATTTGCCAAAGAAGGTGAGTCTGTTAATCCACTTAAATTAAAGAGATTAATCGGCGAAGACGAGGCTTTTAACAAAACCGAATGGAGCTATGAAACATTGGCTTATATCGCTGCCAATGCAACTTGTGATGTCACGACGACCGTCGGAACCGGAAACGGTTTGACTACCGATATGAAAAACAATTTGGACGATGGTTTTGCTCCGCCAATTGCGGCTTAACCAAAATCTTTTAATGAATTGAATTTTTAAATGACAAGGGATGAACAATATTTTTATGAGTTTTCCGAAAACGGCATTTTTCAAGATTACTGCAAAGGCGAATTCATTTCATCGCCGATGGCATCATCTTTGTGAGCGTTATTTACCCGTCAAAATAGAAAATTCAATGTGGCGGTTCAACCGTCACAGAAAACCGTCAGAACCGTTGCAGGGATGGAAACTTCACATTTCTGCAACAGTTGTTGAAGCGTGCGAGGTCTTTGCGAAAGTGGTGCCGTTTCTGATTTCTCAAGACCTCCATTTTAAAGCCCCGAAATCCTTGGAAGAACTTTCCAAAATCAATTGCGGTTTGGAATACGGCTATCCGCAGGTTGGAAAATTCATCACGGTTTATCCAACTTCGGAAAAACAAGCGGTCAAACTTGCCCGCAAACTTCACGATTTAACCGACGAATTTGTCTCAATTTCCGTACCTTTTGACGAGCAATATCTGCCGGACAGTTCTGTTTTTTACCGTTATGGAGCTTTCACAATAATCGAAATGAAGGACGAAAACGGAAAAACTTATCCGGCGGTCAGAACTCCATCAGGAAAATTAGTTCCCGACGACCGCTTTCAAGCTGTTCCGAAATGGATCTCCGATCCGTTTCGGAACATCAGAAGAATTATGGAAAAACCGCTTGGCGAAACACCTTTGACAACCACCTATAAAGTTTTTCGCGCCATTACCCAGCGCGGCAAGGGCGGAACTTATCAGGCTCTGGATTTCACGACAAATGTGCCGCGTTTCTGCGTTGTCAAAGAAGGGCGGCGATATGGTGAAGTCAACTGGAATGGTCAGGACGGATATTGTCTTGTCAAATATGAGTTCGATGTTTTGAAAACCTTGCGAAGAAATTACAAAGATGTCCCGCAGGTTTTTTCATCATTTGAAATAGACGGTAATTTTTATTTTGCGATGGAATGTGTCGAAGGCGTCAGTCTTCAAAAGTTGATAAAACTTCGAAGGCGGCGGTTTTCCGTCAGACAAGTGCTTTGGCAGGGGGTTGAGATTGCAAAGATAATCGAAAAAATTCATCAGTCGGGTTGGATTTGGAACGACTGCAAACCCGCGAATCTGATTGTTACGCACAAAAAAAAATCGCTTCGACCAATTGATTTTGAAAATGCCTACCCGATAAATAAATCTGAAAGGTTTGCCTGGAAAACGCAAAGTTTTTCAAGATCCGAAAAAAATACAACAAAATCGGGCGGAAAATCTGATGACTTTTACGCGTTTGGGGCGGTTATTTATTTTCTGCTGACCGGAAAATTTTATGATGCAATCGAACCGGTTGAGATTGGGAAATTACGGCGGAATCTTCCGAAAAAGCTCATCGAAATCACTGAAAAACTGCTTTCCGATTCGACTTTAGATGGTTCTGAAGTTAGAAAAGAATTTGAAGAAATTCTGAATTTACTGTAACTCACCCTGAAGATTGACGCATTTTTTTATATCTGCAAATCTCGCATCCGATTTTATTTCATCAAGAAGCGGGCTAAATATTAAAGTCGGCAACGACGGGAATCGTTCGTCGCAGGATTTATTTAAGTTTTCAAATGCTTTATCAAAATCGCCGAGTCCAACATAGATAATTGCTTTCTCCTGTGGCGGAACGTAATTGTTTTTTTCCATTCTTTCAAGCGTTTCAATAATTTTTAATGCCTCTTTTCGCCGCCCCATTTTAGCATAAGCGAATCCAAGCGGCGCGGAAGCTAATTTTTCTTCCGATTCCTTATCTGAATTATACATTTTCTCGAGAATTTCAGTTGCCTCTTGGTATTTTCTGGTGAGCAAAAATTGGTAACTCCGAATATAGGATATTCGATTATTGCTGGGGTATCTTTCAAGCAAATCCGATATGACTTTATCCATTCTTTGATAATCGCGTTTGCCGTAATACAAAGAGGCAATTGTCAGGTCGGACGAGATCGAAAGCGGGTCAAGTACTTTAACTTTTTGGGCTTCTTGCAAGGCTTCGTCAAATCGTCCGGTAATCTGTAGAACACTTATCAATCCATATCGCGCGGGTAAAAATTCCGAATCGCAATCAATTGCTGTTCTGAAATAACTTTCAGCCTCATTCCATTTCCAATCGTATTTTAGTCCAATCATCCCAAAAGAATTGTAAGTTTCGCAAAGAGTGTTATCTAGTTCCAAAGCCTTTTTAGCCGCCGATTTAGCGTAATTGATAGCTTCTTTGGGGGCAATTGCATTTTTATTATCCGGCAAACTAGTAAAAAGATATGAATCTGCCAAGCCTGTCCAAGCCTTTGCATATTTGATATCGATCGCCGTTGCTTGATTAAATGAACGAATGGCATTCTTTAAATCATTACCCTCTCTTCTGTTCATATAAGCGCGTCCCAATAAATATAATCTTTTGGCTTCATTATTTTCCGTTTCTTTTTGGGCAAGTTTGTTTTTATCGTCATCGGTCAGATTCGATTTCAGTTTGCTGATGATTCGGGCCGAAATATTTTCCTGCAATTCAATTAAACTTGCTTCTTCTATTTTCGATTCGTCCGTATCAATTATAAAACTATCGGATGTTCTGATAATTTTAGTAACAAGAAACAATTCATTGGCACGTTTTTGGATAGTTCCGGCAAAAACGGCATCAACCCCCAGTTCTTTTCCGGCTATTTGAGGTTCTATTGCTTTGTCTTTAAATCGATCAACAATTGATTTGTTTTTGACTTTTAAATCAGATAAGTTTGATAGTTTGTCAATTATGCTTTCCGTCAGTCCGCCAGCCAGATATTCTTTTCCGGCCGGCGGATTGTCAAAAGAAATCGGCAGCACAGCTAAAGTTCTCTGCCGATGCTGGCCGGTGTAGAAAAAAATAATTGCCAAAACGGCAAAGAAAACAACGGCGGCAAAAGCTATGTTCAGAAAAAAACTTCGGCGGCGTTTTAAGATGGCGGAAATATTTCCAGTTTCGGTAAGGTCGAGTTTAACCAAAATTTCCGCTGCCGATTGAAATCTCTGTTCCGGTTTTTTTTGCAGACATTTTTCGACCAGATTTTTCAAACTGGCGGGAAAATCCGGTGCTAGGTTTTTGAGCGCGGGCGGTTGATCGCTTAAAATCGAGGCGATTGTGTCCGCCTGACTTTTTTGATCAAAAGGATTTTGTTTGGTAATCAGTTCGTAGAGAATGATCCCGATGCTGAAAACATCGCTCCGGTAATCGAGGCGTTCGCCGCGCAGCTGTTCGGGCGACATATAGGAAACTGTCCCGATAATCAGTCCGTTGTTTGAAAATCGGCTCGTTTCAGTTTGTAACTCGCCGCCAAAAATTTGCTTTTGCGGGATCACTTTTGCCAAACCGAAATCAAGGACTTTAATCTGTCCTTCACGGGTGAGCATAATATTTCCGGGTTTCAGGTCGCGGTGAATAACGCCGTGCGAATGGGCAAAAGCGACGGCGGTTAAAATCTGACGTGTGAGCGATTTGAATTCCTCAACACCGACCCGTTCCGTTTCGATTTTTTCGGCAAGTGTGATGCCTTCGACATACTGCATCACGATAAAATGATGATCGTCCGTCTGTTCGATACCGTGAACCGCGCAGATATTCGGGTGTTCAAGCATCGCCACGGCTTGCGCTTCCTTGACGAATTGGCGTTTCGCCGAATTATCATTTTCGAGAGCTGCCGAGAGAAATTTGAGCGCGACGCGGCGATTGAGACGCGTGTCAACTGCTTTATAAACTTCGCCCATTCCGCCGGCACCGATTTTTTCCTTTAATTCGTAAAAACCGATGATCGAATCGGCCAGATTCTTTTGTGATTTTTGGTGAATGGCGCCGAGACCGATTTCAAAAACAGGTTCCTCAAGAAAGCCGGACTCTTTTTCAAAACTAACCAGTAAAGTTTCTACTTCGGAAAGCAGCTCACCGTCGCCCGCACATTGCTTTTGAAGAAAAAAGGTTCTTTCTTCGACCGGCAAATCAAGCGCAGTATGAAAAATCCGTTCAACTTTGTTCCATGTTTTACTTTTCATGCCTGATTTCCCGGGCGAGCCAGGCTTTTGCCAAATTCCAATCGCGGGTCACGGTAATCTCGGAAACTTTCAAAACTTCGGCTGTTTCCGCAATGCTCAAGCCTCCGAAATAACGCAGTTCGACAACCTTTGCTTTACGCGCGTCAATTTCACTTAAATTGCACAAAGCTTCTTCGAGCGCGAGAATCTCGTCGGATTTTTCATCCGTCACAAACAAGGCTTCTTCAAACGTCACCTGAACCGCCCCGCCGCCGCGTTTTTTTCTTTTTTGGTCGCGGATATAGTTAAGCAAAAAGCGGCGCATCATATTGGCGGCGATGGCGAAAAAATGGGCGCGATTCTGCCACTGGACTTTATTTTGGTCAACCAGACGAATATAGGTTTCGTTGATGAGGGCGGTTGTCTGAATAGTATTTCCGCCGGGATTTATCCGGCGCATATAGGCGTGGGCAAGCCGGTGGAGTTCTTTTTCGACAAGCGGGAAAAGTTTTTCGAGAGCATCTTTATTGCCCTTGCTCCAGTCAATTAACAGCTCGGTGATTCCTGCGGAAGAAAGCATAAAAAGTAAATTTTTATCCTGAAATTTATCTATCCAAAAAACACGCCCGAAAAGAAATATAAAAAATTTCAAAACGATGTTAGTTTTTGTCGCAAAACGGTGCGTTTTTATATGAACCGTTGAAAACTCATCAATAAAAATATTGGATATTGGATAAACAATGTATTTATAGCTTGAAAACCCGAAAAAATGCAAGGCTTTTGTGCAATTTTTCAAATTAATAATGATGAAAGTGATTACAACTGAAAACCTAAATTTATTCCAAAAGGATTTTGCGATGACGGATAAAACCAATTCAAACGACCCGCAAGAAAAAAGTATTGTCGAAATTCTCAAAGATTCGATGATGGTGATACTGACCTTAATTTTCGTTCTGCTTTACGCGGCGGCTTTTACCGGGAAACTCGACCCGCTCAAAGACAACACGATGCTGATTCGACTCGAACCGTTTCTTTTCGTGCTCATCGGCTACTATTTCGGACGGCTTCCCTCGCGGCAGAGCGAAAAATCTCTCAAGGACGAAATTGCGCGGCAGACGCAAAAAGCCGATGCTGCGCAATACGCCAAAGAAAAAGCGCAGCAAGAGCGCGAATCGCTCGAAGAAAGAATAAAAAATGCGAAAACAGTCTTAAAGGCAGCCGCGCCGGGCGGGAAAAACACCGAAGTTCAGAATACCGGCGAAGCCCTCAAAACGGCGGTGAGCATTTTAGATTCCTAGGACTTTGCCGCGGGTAAAGTCTAAACCGGTTTATTAAATTTTCCAAAGTTTAATAAACCTTGACAATCAACCGAACGGGTGAAAATTCTGCGGCTACTCAGTATAATTTTTTGTTTCCCGCAAGTCTTGTCAGCCCACAATTAAAAAAGGAGAAAAATTTATGTTAAATAACGTGATAGACATCTCGCACCACAACACGGTCGCGAGCTTTCAGGAAGTAAAAGATAACGGTATTGTCGGTGTAATTCATAAAGCGACGCAGGGGCGAACCGTAATCGACGCAAATTATCATGCGCGGCGCGAACGCGCGCTGACTGCCGGCCTGCTCTGGGGCGCCTTCCATTTCGGCACCAAGGGAAATGTTGATGATCAAGTTGACCATTTTCTCGACGTGACGAAACCGATTGCGACCGATCTGCTCGTGCTTGATTTTGAGCCGAACGGCGAAAGCGGCACGATGACCCGCGCCGAAGCCGAAAGATTTGTCACACTCGTCAACGAACGAACCGGACGCTTTCCCGGACTCTATTCGGGACAATCATTCATCCGCGAAAAGGTCGGCAACAACACAACAACGGTACTAAAAAATTGTTTCCTCTGGATTGCCCGCTACTCAAGCCAGAAACCGCAAGTTCCGCCCGCCTGGACGACCTTCACCTTCTGGCAATACACGGACGGCAACGCCGGCGACCAACCGCACCAAGTCCCCGGCATCGGACGCTGCGACCGCGACAAATTCAACGGCAGCCTCGAAGGTCTCCAAAAACTCTGGGGCGTTTAGCCGTCGAACCAACGCATTTCTAAGGCGGTTTATACGGATTTTTGTATAAACCTTTGAAAATAGCAAATGGCTGAAACTCTACTGTTGCTTAATGGTTTTTATTCATTTTAAGTAGTTGTTATCAGTTCAAAAGAAAAAAAAAGGAGAAATTAGTATGCAAAAAGTACATGGCAACACTTTTCAATGTGATACAGGAGAAACAGTAAAAATAACATTTCAACCAAGCGATGACGGTATTCTCAGAGTTCTTTTCAGAGAGAATACAGGTAACAATTTTGTTGATGTTGGCGATGACTTTAAATTGGAACGTACAATCGACAATCAACAAGTCAATATTGAAGTTATGTATGTTTTCTTCCCAGGTGCAGCCGGAAATTGCAGAATTCATCTGGAAGGAAGTAATGGCGGAGATTTTGACAATCATCCTCCTGCAATCGATCATCCAGGGCTACCTGAACATCGAACTTATCGCTTTATTCCGCAATAACGGACTGGTTTGAAATAAGATTTTGAAGGTTAATTTCATTTGCAAAATCTTCGTTTCAAAAATTCTAGGGAGAAGATATTATGAACAGCAAAATAAAAATAATTCTATTTTTTTTGGCAGTTTTTTCCGTGTCATTAACGGTTAGAGCTCAGGACGAAACTCTAACGAATCAAGAGATTATTGCTATGACTGATGCAAAGGTGAGCAAAAGCATAATTATTCAAAAAATTCGCGTTTCAAAAGCAAATTTTAATCTTTCAACTGCTTCTATTATCGCACTAAAAAATGCCCAGGTAGATGATGAAGTAGTTTCTGAAATGTTTAAAGCCAAATCAAGTAACTCTATTCGAGAGGTAGCACCGAGTCTCAGAATTGATACTGTGATGTCGCCGACTCCCACGCCAACACCAATTCCTCAAACACCCTCGACAAACGGGGCTACTGTAGATTCTGATAAACCGGTTGACCCAACTTGTATTCAAAATCAATTGGACGCAACAAATACTAGTAATCGCACAAAAGATATTTGTGACTTAGTAAGACTTGTCGTTGTGGAGGACCCGGCGGAAATTAATGTTGATAATTCCAGTAGAGCATTGATTTCAGTCGTTTTAGATGAGTTTCTAAAAAAAAATAAAATAGATTTAACAGATGTGGAAAAAACTCAAGCTGCTATTAAATTCTTTTTAGAAGCAGACAAGAAACGAACGGACAAACAGGTTGGGAGTAACCCAAACAGCTCAGGTACTACTTCATTAGCTGTTAAGGGCGGCGCCCCTTCCGTTATTGGCTGGGCGATAGAACAAGGTGCGGCAACCTCATCAATAAATGGCACAACAGTAACAGTTCGAGTTAATCCATTCGGCTTGCTTCGCGCAATCCAGGGGGAAGGTTTTTTTAGTAGGCAAATGCTAAATAGTTTTACAGCTACAGCTAGTAAAAATAAATTCACCGATAGTAATACAAAACCAAATAACTTCTTACGGAAATTCTCTCTTGGATTTTCTTTTGATACAACTAGAGGGCAGGAAACTCCAACATTAATTGTCAGTAAGCAACAGCTTTCTGCAGTTTCAGTTCGCTATGAGTTTATCAATCAAAGAACACCTCAATCGTCAAAAGCGCAACAGTTATTCAGAGACTTTGTGCTTGATGTGACAGATATTCTTAAAGAGTATGGAAATGTAGTAACAAGATTAACAGACAATAATGGTGTTTTAGTAAATGAACGGTTGAAGAATTGGCTTGATGTGACTAATGCGGAACTTAAAACAGTTTTGCGTTTCAGAGCTGGCGATTTGGTTGATAAACGAAGATACGAAGAAGCAATTCGTGCCGTTCTCGAAAAACGATTAGCTGGTTTGCCGATTGATGAAATCTTGAATGACCCGGACACTAAACAATCATTTCAACGCTTCACCGAGCTTACACTGGAATATGTAAAAAGACGTGATAGTTTTACTAAAGAAGTTAATAAAGGTACGGTTGCAACTTTTGAATACACTAATAATCGTGAGCCGGTCGCACCTGACACTTCGAATTTTCGTTTTATTTGGGAAAACGGACATTTTTTCAAAAGAACTGATTTTACTTTTAATGCGTCACTGACGATGTATAACAAAAAGCCTACTTTCGCTAATGTAAAAAGAATCAGAGATTTTCAATTTGCATTACAGACTGATACTTCGCTTGGAGATACATTCGGAACAGGCGATACCACACTTACTTTTGCAGGAAGATATGAGCGTTTAAACAGCGACA
>JBDTZT010000618.1:0-3228 GCA_040005005.1 Actinomycetota bacterium | reverse complement strand
TTGCGTGTGTCGGGCGGCCGGTAAGTCGGAAGTTTGGCGCGGATTTTTGTGCCGCTGGCAGTTTCAAGTTCGATAAATCCGTTTTCCGAAAAATGCGCGCCGCGTTTTAAGTTTAAGATTTCACCGTTTGCCAAAACAATTTCGAGTCTTTCGACAAATTCCCGCGTTGCGCCGTATTTAAAACTTCGCGCCCCCGAAGCATTGGTCGCCACCGTGCCGCCGAGCTGACAGCTCCATTCGGTCGGGTCAGGCGGATAAAAGAGATTTTCGGCTTCGACCGCTTTTTGAAAATCATTCAAAATCACGCCGCTTTGCACTACGGCAAGAAGTCCGTCTTTATTGATTTCCCTGATCTTATTAAACTTTTCGAGCGAAATCACAAATCCGCCGAAAGGAATTGCGCCGCCAACCGTTCCCGTTCTTGCGCCGGAAATTGTCACCGGAATGTTTTGCGCGTTCGCTTCTTTTAAGATTTCGGAGATCTCGGAGGAAGTTTCGGGAATAAAAAGTTTGGCGGCGTGTCCGCCTGGTAGATTGCTCGCATCGTTTAAATAATTTTGCAGTTCATCTACTTTGGTTTTAACTTGCATTTTGCTATTGTAAGCAAATTTTTGTCATCTTGCATCATAATGGATTCGTCCCATTAATTTTCTGTTTCCGCAGCTTAAAACAAACGTCGCGTCGAGCAGCGAAACATTACTGTACAGGTCGTTATAAATGATGCTGTTGATCCGGAAACTATGGTTGCCGCTCGGATAACAATTGAATTGGTTGAAACTAACGGCATAGTTCATCGTGACTTGATAGGAAATCTCCCGCGCCGACGGATAATTTCCGGCGGTTAATTTCGGCGTATAAGCCGGCGGTTTGAATTTGAGTTCGCCGCTTCCGCTGCCGTCCATTTTTATTAAAACCGCTTTTGAATCCTTTTCATCGTAGGAATTGCGTTCGACTTTTGAAGTAAAAAGAGAATCATTGGAAGTAACTATCTTCTGGCGGACTTCGTAACCGTCATAATAATTATAGGCCAGATAGTTTTGCGCCGGTTGTTTCGGCGGCATTGTCAGACTCACTTTTGGAGATGACTGCGTGGTCGTCGTGGCGGTCGTCGGATTCGGAGACGAAACCGGAACATTGTTCGATGAAACATTCGACGGATTATTAATATTCAAAGCCGGATTTCCATTGGCTTCGAGCGATTTTTGAAAGGCATCATCCGCTTTTTGTTTGAATTGCGAAAGCTTTTCCTGCGCTTTCCCGTAATACGAACTCGATTGGTCAATCGTCGAAAGCAGACCGTAAGCGCGTTTGTATTTATTGCCGATTTCTTCCCATTCAAACTTTGTCGTCGCGCTTTTTTCTTTGACGCGTGCTTCTTCGGCTTGCTTGATCGCTTCTTCAAACAACATCGAAGTAGCGTCCGAAACCTTGACGACCGTATCCTGGCTTGTCTGATCGCCATTTTTGTTGTCCGTCGCTTCATTATTCCTTGAAACTCCCGGCGGTTGGAAATTTTTCACGACAATTCTTGCACCAAAAACCAATCCGGCGACAAAAAGCACAAATAAGACAATGAAAATTCCAATCTTTTTCCCCGGCGATCTCTTTGAAAATTCATTTTTCGGCGGATTATTGACGGCATTTCTCAGCAGCGGCGGCGGTTGGAAATTTTGAAATTCCCGCACATTCTCGGTCGGGACGATCACCGTCGGCGGAATAAAATTATTCGGAGCATTGCTGGCTTGGGGAACAGCCGTCGGCGTGCTGACCGGATTTGCCGGCGGACTAAGTGTGATGGCGGAAATTGCGTGGTTGTTTGAGCCAATCGGCGAAATTTGAACCGCGGGTTTCGATTGAAAAAAGCCGACTTTGCCGGCGATCACGTTCAAACCGTTCAGTGCTTCGGCCGCCGAAGCAAATCTTTGCCGAAAATCGTATCGAACGAGTTTGCTGATAAAATGACCGACTTCGGGCGAAAGCTGCGCCCTGTGCGCCCAGATATGTTCGTTGGTATTATTATTCTGCTTCAGTTCAAGCGGTTTAATGCCCGTCAAGGCTTCGACGGCAACCAAACCGAGCGCGTATAAATCGCTGCTGAAATTTGGTTTCCCCGCCATTTGTTCAACCGGCATATAGCCGTGCGAACCAATTGTCAGAGTTGAAAAAGTCGAATTCTGCGAATTATGCGGAAAGGCATTAACTTGTTTGACCGCGCCGAAGTCTATTAAAAAAATGCTTCCGTCCGAAGTCCGGCGAATCAAATTAGCCGGTTTGATGTCGCGGTGAATGACGTTTTGCCGGTGAACAAACGAAAGAATTTCAAGCGTCTGCCCGATCAGTTGAATCATTTCCTGCTGATTGTAACGCCGCCCGCCCGCGAATTCCTGGGCAATCGTATGACCTTCGATAAATTCCTGAACGAGATAAAATTCGCCGTTTTCGCGGAAATGGGCGATCAGCGACGGAATGTTCGGATGCCCGCCGAGACGATAAAGTATTTCGGCTTCCTGCTGAAAAAGCCGGTTGGCGAGATGCATCGTTTCCGCGTCCGTAATTTGCGGTTTGAGATGTTTGACAACACATTTCGGGCGCGTCGGCAAATGCAAATCTTCCGCCAGATAGGTTAATCCGAAACCGCCGATTCCGATTTGCTGTAAGATTCTGTAACGTCCGTTGATGGTCAGGTTTTCCATTTTTGCTAATGAAGGAAATAGGTTTTAGCGTCAAAGCCTAAAATATTTTAGCAAATATCAACGAAGTTTAACAGATATTTTTTAATTATCTGACCTGCAATTCTCTGTCGCGCAGATATTTCAAACGGTCACGAATCTCGGCGGCTTGTTCAAATTTCATATCTCGGGCGGCTTGGCGCATATCATTTTCAAGCTGCAAAATCGTTTCTTTCAATTGTTTCGGCGAATATTCGTCAAAAGCATCAAGATTCAGCGGAACTTTGAAATAATCCGCTTCATATGCCGTAACGAGTGTAGATTCGATAGATTTGACGATAGTGGTCGGCGTAATGCCGTTTTCTTTATTATATTTTTCCTGAACTTTTCTGCGTCTTTCCGTTTCGTCAATCGCCAGTTTCATTGAATTGGTGATTTTGTCGGCGTAAAGAATGGCTTTTCCGCCCGCATTTCGCGCCGCCCGCCCGATCGTTTGAATCAAACTTCTTTCGCTTCTGAGAAAACCTTCCTTGTCGGCATCGAGAATGGCGACAAGCGA
>JBDTZT010000617.1:0-3228 GCA_040005005.1 Actinomycetota bacterium | reverse complement strand
ATTGTAATCTCAAATAGCGAAAGTAAAAAAATCATACTTTAACAATCATTTTAATCGCCGATTTGCGTTGATTGAAATGATCGAAGGCGCAAACTATTGGCAACCACCGAAACACTTGAAAGACTCATCGCCGCCGAAGCGATAATCGGCGACAAAAGCCAGCCGGTGAGCGGATAAAGAAGTCCGGCGGCAATCGGAATGCCGATCACATTATAGATAAATGCCCAGAAAAGATTTTGTTTGACCGTCGCGATTGTTGCTTTTGAAAGCGCGATGGCCGTCGCGACGCCGCGCAAATCGCCCTTAATTAATGTGATGTCGCTCGCTTCGATAGCCACGTCCGTGCCTGTTCCGATGGCGATGCCGACATCGGCCTGAGCGAGCGCGGGCGCATCGTTGATACCATCACCGACCATTCCGACGAGTTTCTTTTCGGCTTGCAGACGTTTAATTTCGCCCGCTTTTCCGGCGGGCAAAACCTCCGCCAAAACTCTGGTTATTCCAACCTCGGCGGCAACTGCTTCCGCCGTCCGTTTGTTATCGCCGGTCATCATCACGACTTCCAAACCGAGATTCTGCAAAGTGCGAATCGCTTCTTTCGATTCCGGTTTGATAGTATCAGCAACCGCCACAATTCCCGCAAATTTTCCGTCAATCGCCGCAAACATCGGTGTTTTGCCCATCATTGCAAGTTTCTCAACCGTGCTTTCCGCACCGTTTAATACAATTTTTCGCTCGGTCATTAACCGCAAGTTTCCGAGCAGTAAATCTTTGCCCGCAACTTTAGCTTCGATGCCGCGACCTTCGAGCGCGTTAAAGTTTTCCGGCTTTTCAAAGGTTAATTTTCTATCTTCCGCGCCGCGCACGATTGCCGCCGCGAGCGGATGTTCGCTTTGTTTTTCGGCGGAAGCAATTATTCGTAAAAGTTCATTTTCCGCGCTTTTCAAATCCGCCGTTCCAATTCCTGAATCCGCCAGCAAAATGTCCGTCAAACCCGGTTCGCCTTTCGTGATCGTGCCGGTTTTGTCGAGCACAATCGTGTTTAGTTTATGCGCCGTTTCGAGCGAATCGCCGCCTTTGATTAAAATTCCGTTTTCCGCGCCCTTGCCCGTTCCGACCATAATTGCCGTCGGCGTGGCGAGTCCCAAAGCGCACGGACACGCAATGATCAGCACCGAAACAAAATTGACGAGCGCCATTGTCAAACGAACTTCCGGCGCAGCCGCGACAAACCAGACGACAAATGTCGCGATCGCAATGCAAATGACGACGGGCGTAAAAATGCCGCTGATTACGTCCGCCAATTTCGCAATCGGCGGTTTCGAGCCTTGCGCGTCCTGCACCAATCTGACGATTTGCTGCAGCGCCGTGTCTTTGCCGACCTTCGTCGCTTTGAAAGAAAAAGCGCCGGTTTTATTAATGGTCGCGCCGAAAACCTCATCATTCAATTTCTTTTCGACCGGCAGACTTTCGCCCGTCAGCATTGATTCGTCAACCGCCGAACTTCCTTCCGTTAAAACGCCGTCAACCGGAATTTTTTCGCCCGGACGCACCAGAACAATATCTCCGGGAACCACTTCTTCCGTTTCGATTTCGATTTCGCGTCCGTCCCGAATAACCCGCGCCGTTTTCGCTTGCAGTCCGATCAGTTTTTTAATCGCCGCGCCGGTTTGTCCTTTCGCCCGCGCTTCAAGCATCCGCCCGAGCACGATCAGCGCGATGATCACGCTCGCCGCCTCAAAATAAACAGGTACGCCCGGCGCATTTTCCATTCCCGGCCCATTCATCGTCTGTCCGACCGCGCCGACAAACCAGGTCGGGAAGATTGTCGCGAGAATTGAATAAATATAAGCCGTGCCGGTGCCGACGGCAATCAGCGTGTTCATATCCGCCGCGCGATGCCGGAAAGCCGCCCACGCGCCGCGATAAAATTGCCAGCCTGAATAAAAAACAACCGGCGTCGCGAGCGCCAGCTGAAGCCAATTCACGCCCCGGAAATTGAACAACGCGATCTGTCTGTGCGACATCACGATCACCAGAATCGGCAATGACAAAACGGCGGCAATCCAGAATTTGCGTTTTAGTTCGGCGTATTCTTCGGCGTGCGCGTGTTCGAGCGAATCGGCGGAAGATTCGCCGCTTCCCGAAACTTCGCGGACGCGATAGCCGAAATCTTCAACCGCCCGGCGAATCGCTTTGGTGTCGGCGGCATCCGGCAAATATTCAACCGAAACCTGCATCGTTGCCAGATTAAAATTCGCTTTGATCACGCCGCGCACTTTTTTCAGATGATTTTCTAATTGCACGCCCGAACCCGAAGGACGCGCCGAGTCGTCAACGACAAATTCGATTTTATTAGTTCCCGCCGTGTCGTAGCCGACATCTTTGACCGTTTGAATCAAATCGGCCACGCCCGTTTTGTCCGGGTCATAATTGATGGTCGCCCGCGAGGTCGCAAAATTGACCGACGCCTTTTCGACGCCCGCTTGTTTGTTTAATTTCTTTTCGATGCGATTGGCACACGCCGCGCACGTCATTCCCGTGATCGGCAAATCAACGCGTTCGCCCGCGCCGTTCGCGCTTGAATGGTCATTGCGTTTGCCGCTCAAAACGTCTTCGCGGCTGACGGGCGAGTCAATTTTCGCATTTGCGTTCGCGGAAGAAACAAACTGTGCCGGATTTGCTTCAAATTTTTCCATACAAGCGGGCGAACAAAAATAATAAGTTTCGCCTTTATATTTGTTCGTTCCAGCGGCACTTTCCGCATCAATCGTCATTCCGCAAACCGGGTCTTTGACCTGTGTAACTGTCGTTTCCATCAACACCTCCTTGAAATACGTCCAAAATCCGCTTTGTTTATTCGGCGGTAAATCCTGCGTCGTCCAAAACATCCGCCAATTTTTCGCGGCTGACTTCCCGATTGTGCTCGACCGTCACGATTTTTGTGGCGACATCTACTTCGACTTTGTTGATGCCCGAAACTTTGCCGAGTGCTTTTTTAATACCGCCGGCGCAACCGCCGCAAACGATGCCCGGAACTGAAAATTTTGTTTCTGTATTCATTGTTTTACCTCTAAAAATCAAATTGATTCAAACTAAAATTGAATGTAATTGTATAGGTCTTTGGTCTTTGGGTTTTGAAGGAAATAGCCGATTGGCGATGAATTTCTCACCAAAACACTAATTTTTCAAATTCTTGATTCGAGCGGGTTTAATTTGAATAAAACC
>JBDTZT010000616.1:0-3234 GCA_040005005.1 Actinomycetota bacterium | reverse complement strand
GCTAATTTGGAGTGTTACTGAATAAAATCAGCATCTATATTTCTACTCCGTAATATTGTTTAATAGTTTGTAATCATAGGTAAATAAAGAGTTAAATGTTTGGAGCAAGCATCGGTCGCGGAGCAATGCGAATCATCAATGCGATGGTGCGCTCTTTGGCGGCGGCGGGCGTCCATCCGAACATTTTGACGACTATCGGTGTTTTGATAAATGTCGGTTGCGGCGTTCTCTTCGGGGTCGGCGAATTTTTCTGGGCGGGAATCGTTTTGATCGTGGCAAATCTTTTCGATATGCTTGACGGCAATGTCGCGCGCCTTTCGGGAAATGTGACGAAATTCGGTGGTTTTCTTGATTCGACACTTGACCGTCTTTCGGATATGGTCGCCTTTTTAGGCATCATGATTTTTTATGCTTCAAACACGCCGCAACATTCGATTTTGAATGTTTTTCTCGCCGGTACGGGAATGATCGGTTCGGTCATGGTGAGCTATACGACGGCGCGTTCCGAAGCACTCGGAGTAAAGGCCAATGTCGGTTTTCTGCAGCGCCCGGAAAGAATTGTTTTGCTGATAATCGGCGCCTTATCAACCTGGAGCTGGAATTCAAACTTCTTTTTATTTAACCGGATGCCGCAAGTGCTCTGGGTTTTGGCAGTCGGTTCGATGTGGACGTTTGTTCACCGAATGATTTTTATTTGGCAGGAATTTAGAAAACTGGAAGCTGAAAATTGATTGCGGTTTTTATGCAATGGCTTTTTAATTACATTTCTAAATTTTGGGCATCTTTGACGTGGGGCCAAATCGGGCTTGGAGTCGGATTATTTTTTCTTTCGCTCGGACTCAGTTTTTTAGCAATCGGAATCGTCGTCGTCAAGGTTCCGCCAAATTATTTCAGTTCGCATTACGAACGCGATTTCTTGCCCGGGAGCCCATTTTTAATTCGCTGGGGAGCGGTGATCTTGAAAAATATTCTCGGTGTGATTTTAGTTATAATCGGAATAATTTTGTCACTTCCGGGCATTCCCGGACAAGGGATTTTAACGATTTTGATTGGTTTAATAATGATTGATATTCCGGGCAAGCGACCGTTTGAAGCGAGAATCATTAAACGTCCGGTAATTTTGGCGACAATCAATAATTTACGGGCAAAATATAACAAACCTCCGCTAATTTTAGATTGAAATGGGACTTTTTGATATTTTTAAACGCAGGAAAAAAGCGCCTTCCGAAAATGAAAGGCGGGAAGTTTTGCTGAAAAACGGCAGAATCACCGAAGGCACGATCATTGATTCGGCCACTGCTGCCAACGGCGACGAAATGGTCTATTATTACTACACGATTCACGGCGCTGATTTTGAATCAACCGATGTTTTAACCGAAAAACAGAAAGAAACTCCTTTGAAATACGCGCCCGGCGCAAAAGTCAGTATTCGTTACGACCCGAAAAATCACGGGAATTCGGTTCTGGATTAATAAATTGTTTGGTAAATTTTGAAGAAATCAGCCGCATTGTTTTAGATAATCTGTCGGAAAAGCCGGTTTCAGCGGATAGATTTTCGACCGGGCATTGTCATTTTGTCTTCGACGTAAAAACTGAAAGCGGTAAAAAATTTGTCGTCCGGATTGCTCAACCCGAAAACGGATATTTGCTTGAAAGCGCAGTTTATTGGAGCGCAGCGTTAAAACCAAAAGGCGTTCCTTTACCTGAAATCATAGCTTCGGATTCGTCGGCGCAACTTCCATATTTAATTTTAGAAAGATTGCCGGGAAAAGATTTGTGGCAAGTTTATGCGGAACTCACAAAATCAGAGAAAAAAACTTTAGCAGTTGAAATGACGCGACTTCAGACGCTTGCCGCCACTTTGCCGAAAGCAAAAAGTTTTGGTTATCTTGAAACTTACTGTAGTGATTCGGGTTGCCGAACATGGTTTGAGGTTTTGCTGAAATATCTTGAAAGAAGCCGAAGCCGTATAAAAAAAACAGGCTTTTTTGACACGGAAATTGTTGACAGTGTTGAAAAAATAGCGATGCATTACGAAAGTTATTTTTCGCGCATTGAGCCGATCCCGTTTTTCGATGACATTACAACCAAAAATGTTATCGTCAATAAAGGAAAGTTGAGCGGAATTGTTGACGTTGACTGGATGTGTTTCGGCGATTGCATTCAAACAATTGCTTTGACGCAAACGGCACTTCTGACATCTGACTGCGAAACGGATTATATTGAATTTTGGTGCGATGCAATGAATTTGGATGCGGTTCAAAGAAAGGTTCTGAATCTTTATTCGGCAATGTCTTGTGTGGATTTTATAAGTGAAATCGGTCAGACTTTCAACAAAGAAGAGCCGTTAAAGGTTGATGATAAAAAAGTTAAAAAGTTTTTCGAGATTCTGGATTATTTGCTTGCCTCGGTTTGAGATATGTTTAAGAAAATCCTAATTGCCAATCGTGGAGAAATCGCTTGTCGCGTCATTCGTGCGTGCCGCGAGATGCGCATTAAAACGGTCGCGGTTTATTCCGAAGCGGACAAAAACGCGCTGCACGTGCGAATGGCGGATGAAGCTTATTTGATCGGTGCGCCGCCCTCAAAGGAAAGTTATCTGCGATGGGAAAAAATAATTGAGGTCGCAAAAAAATCGGGTGCGGAAGCGATTCATCCGGGCTACGGATTTTTGTCGGAAAACCCGGAATTTGTCCGCGAAGTGACGAATCAAGGCATTACATTTATCGGTCCGCCGCCGGAAGCAATGGAAGGAATGGGCGGAAAAATGTCGGCGCGGCGCATTGCCCTTGAAGCTAATGTTCCGATCGTTCCCGGCACGACCGAACCCTTAAAATCTCTTGACGAAGCGCGTGAAATTGCCCGCAAATTCGGCTATCCGGTGATGCTCAAAGCCTCGGCGGGCGGCGGCGGGAAGGGAATGCGGCTCGTCGAAAACGAACACGATTTGAAAAATGCGCTCGAAGCCGCCCAATCGGAAGCGACCGCAAGTTTCGGCGATGACGCGGTCTATGTCGAAAAAGCGATTGTTCGTCCGCGCCACATCGAGATTCAGATTTTCAGCGACCAACACGGCAATCACGTCCATCTCGGCGAGCGCGAATGTTCGATTCAGCGTCGCCATCAAAAGGTCATCGAAGAATGTCCGTCGCCGATTAATTCATCGGAACTCCGCGCGGCGATGGGCGAAAGCGCGATAAAAGTCGCGCGGGCGGTTGATTATATAGGCGCGGG
>JBDTZT010000615.1:0-3239 GCA_040005005.1 Actinomycetota bacterium | reverse complement strand
TAAAATGTGAGGGCAAAGAGGTAAAAACCGTTTCGGTTGAAATTGAAGATGATAAATTTTATCGTTTAACTTGTGATAAAGGACATGAAGCCACATATTTTTTTTCAAATTCTAAGTTTGAAATCTTATTTGAAATAGCGGTTTTGGCTTTAATTGATGGCTATACACGGGAAGCCGTAGCAACACTTGCGGCAGGAGTTGAAGAATTTTATCGCTTTTTTATCAATTTGTTTTTGGTGAAAAATAGCATTTATAGACAAGATGAAACAGGGGCATTTGAAAAAGAACTTTTCAATGAAGCCCAATCATTTTGGAGGCTAACTAATCTTGCTGAACGACAAATTGGAGCATTTGCTATCGCATATCTTCTTGAAAAAAGAAAAGCTCCTGAATTTCCTGACCGTAAATATACTGAATTCCGTAACAATGTAATTCATAAAGGATATATCCCTAAATATGATGATGTTGTAATTCATGGCGATAGAATATTAAATTTTATTTTGCCTTTACTTCGTGAATATCGAGAAGGATTCGATTTTTTAATTACAAAAGGGGTTGAGGTTATTTCAAATATGAAAACAGAACATAGGAATACCCCAAACAAAGTTAGCACTTCATACCCATCATTTATTTGGCGGATGATATTAGATGAAAATAAGAATTCATTTCAAGACGCTATTGAAATAGTTAAAAATGGAACATTCTTAGGCAAAAAGTAATGCTTTATTTTGTTACCTGTTTAAAGAAATCTTTAAATTATTAGCTTGAAATCTTGATAATTTGCCGTCGCCAAAGGTGACAAACATTATAGCCCAGCGAGAATCGATGGGAACGCGGAAAACAATTCAATCGCTCGCTGACGGCGAGCAACAATTATTACAATTTGTTCGACACTTTCAGCGTCGGGGTGTTTTGTTGGCGAATTTCCTACGGTTTCACCGCAGGCTATAATGTCTGTCGCCTTTGGCGACGCGGAATCGGAGTTTCGGGCAGGTTCTAAACATTATGAAATTTTCGGACGAATACAATTTATGCGTTGATTCGTTTTTGAGTTAAAATGAGTTTGGGAGGTGAAAAAGATGACACATTCGATTGTTTTGGAAGTTCCTGAAAATATCTATCAGGGAATTGTAAAAGAAGCCGAATCGAAAAAGCGCAAGGTTGAAGAAATCGCGCTTGAGAGATTGGCGAAGGATGAAAGATCGGACGATGAAGAGTTTGAAAAACTCGCCGACGAACTCGCCGATTTTGTTGAAAAAAATATGCCGCCCGATGCCAAGCCCCTTTCCGATTATGCAATGAGCCGTGAAGGAATTTACGAAGACCATTTATGATTTATGTTCCTGACACGAATATTCTGTTGCGTTTCGCCGTTCGCACCGATCCGCAGCATTCGATTGTACTTTCGGCAATCAGAAAACTTAAAAATGGTGGCGATAAAATTCACATTCTGCCGCAAACCTGTGTAGAATTTTGGAACGTCTTCACGCGACCTTCTGCCCGTAACGGATTCGGTTTTTCGGTTCAAAAAGCCAATCATTCTTTAGGTTTGCTTGAAAAAATTTTCCCGCTTTTGCCAGATGATGAAAATGTTCATAAAGAATGGCGCAAATTAGTTGTTAATTTTGGCGTTTCAGGCGTTCAGGTTCACGACGCGCGAATCGTGGCGGCAATACTTATTCACAAAGTTACGCATATTTTAACTTTCAATACGGCGGATTTTGTCCGTTATTCAAGCCTTGGCATCATCGCTGTTAATCCTAATTCTGTTTAATCAATATAGTCGCGGACACTCAACCGATGAACAGGACAACGCGCCTTACTTAAAACAAGGCTCGGACAAAAAGCCTGAGAAGATCGGTAACATTCGTATATAATAAATCTATGACGGGACAATATATTTTAAGTGATTATCTGGAAAATGCACTGGCGCAAGCCGAATACGACAAACTCGAAGACGGCACATTTTTCGGGCGCATTCCTTCGTGTAAAGGCGTGGTTGCGTTCGGCACGACCCTCCGCGAATGCGAAACCGAATTGCGCTCGACACTCGAAGACTGGGTTTTGGTCGGATTAAAACTCGGTCATTCTCTGCCCGTTTTAGACTCGATAGATTTAAACGGAAAACCCGAATATGAAATGGAAACCGTGTAAGCGCGGCGATTTCGTCAAAAAATTACGCGCTCTCGGATTTGATGGCGCGTATTCCGGTGCGAAGCATCAGTTTATGGTTTACAATCAATGCCGCCTGACAATTCCTTCAAACTCCGAATATTCAGTTCCTCAACTGCGAATGATGCCCCGCGAAACCGGAGAAATCATTGAACGCAAAATTTCCGTTGAAGAATGGAATAAACTGTCTTAATGGAACGCGCCGTATCTCAAACAAGGCTCGGACAAAAAGCCTGAGAAGATCGGGAATATTCGGATTTGATGTGAAATTTATGAAAAAGATTATTTTACAAATTTTAGCGACTCTGCTTTTTTCAACAACTATCTTTGCTCAAAGCGAAGAACAAAAGATCAAATTAATTGATGAATATGGCATTTGTCCGATGGAAGAAACAGTCGCTCGGCTCGAACAATTCACAATTCAATTAGGAAATAATCCGACCGCGAAAGGTCTCATTAAAATTTACGGCGGGCAAGGAGATTCTTTCGCGCTTCCGTATATTCGCGGTGCAATAGTTAAAGCGTATTTGAAGAATAATACTATCTTGACGGCTCAAAGATTCACCGTTCTATTTTGCAATATAAATAAACAACCCTTTAACTCGAAGTTTTTTCTGATTGATGAAAATGAAAAAATCGAGCCGTGTGAAGAAAATCTGACCGTCCCGCAAAAAACCGTTTTGTTTCAAATCCTTGGTTTCTACGAAGACGCTAATTTCTCGGCTGAGAAACTTTTTGAAGACTCTAAGATTTATTCTGTTGATCCGGTCAGCAATATGTATTCGCAAACAGTTCAGAATGTACTGGCAAAATTGTATAAAGAATCGCCCGAAAGCAAAATTTATCTGGTCGGTTATTTAGGAGCTAATTTTTTTGAGAGCGCTAAGGAAAACAGTAAAGGCGAATACGAAAAAAAAGAAAATAGGAATTTAGACAAACCTAAAATGCTCACGAAAATCTTTCGTGAAGTGGAAACGGCGCTCACCAAAAACGGAATTGATAAATCCGGAATCGTTAAAATCAATGGCGGTTATCAGGATTCGACAAAAAACATCGAAATCTGGTTT
>JBDTZT010000614.1:0-3239 GCA_040005005.1 Actinomycetota bacterium | reverse complement strand
TCGGAAGAACTTTGGGCGAAAATCGCTGACACGGACGAATGCCGGCGTTGGTGGAAATTTATGAAAGACGTAATGCCGACGAATGCGGACAATAGTCCGGTATCGGTTGAATTAAGAGAAGTTTTTCATCTTGATTGATTTGGAAAAATGACCTGTTTGCTTGAGTTTAGAAAAATATTGATTGCTTTTTTGGCTTGGCAGCTCTTGATTTCTCTGCCTTTGTTGGCAGCCGCGCAGATTAACGAAAAAAGAAGCCGGCGCGGCGTGAAAATTGTCAAAAACGAAGCGCAAAAGCGGGTTGATGTTTTGATTGACGGCGAACTTTTTACTTCTTATATCTGGGCGGAAAATCTCAAAAAGCCGATACTTTATCCGATTAAAACCGCCAACGGAACGTTTATTACCCGAAAATTTCCGCTTGAATCGCAGACGGGCGAAAGCGTTGACCATCCGCATCAAATCGGTCTCTGGTTTAATTACGGCGATGTCAACGGCGTTGATTTTTGGAATAATTCGA
Organism: Actinomycetota bacterium; assembly: GCA_040005005.1. Classification (GTDB taxonomy): domain Bacteria; phylum Acidobacteriota; class Blastocatellia; order Pyrinomonadales; family Pyrinomonadaceae; genus JAFDVJ01. The sequence goes on along the minus strand of JBDTZT010000614.1, from coordinate 2,722 downwards.
TTTACCGGACACCGCCGGAAGCGGCGAAAATGGGAACGATTGTTCACCGACGAATTGCCGGCACAAAAAACGGAAAAACGAGCGGCGAATTGACGGTTGAAATGGATTGGCTGATGCCGGACGGCAACGTTATTTTACGCGAGAAGGCGAAATTTATTTTTCACGCGGAAAAAGATTTACGCTCGATTGACCGCATCACAACACTGTCCGCGCTTGGCGAAAAAGTTGTTTTTAACGACAGCAAAGAAGGCTTGTTTGGTTTGCGTCTGAGGCGCGAATTGGAGCAGCCGGCAAAAGAACCGATTTATCTGACGGATGCAAACGGCAAACCTTCCGAACAAAAGATTTTGGACAACACCAATGTTTCGGGCGAATATCGCAGCAGTGAAGGAAAAATCGGCGATGAGGTTTGGGGAACTCGCGGCAAATGGGCGTTGCTTTCGGGCACGGTCGAAAATGAAGCGTTGACGATTGCCATTCTCGATAATCCGAAAAATGTCGGCTTTCCGACCTTTTGGATGGCTCGCGGTTACGGACTTTTCGCAGCCAATCCGCTTGGTCAGAAAGCGTATTCGACCGAGAAAAAAGAATTGCAAATCAAGGAATTGAAATTCACGTTAGAGCCGAAACAATCGGTAAAGTTTTCTTATCGGGTTTTGATTTTGTCGCAAAAAGCAACGCCCGAACAAATCGAAACGGATTATCAAGATTTTATCAAACAAGTGAAATAATCTTTTGGAGAAAAATATGGCCATACCAAAACTGCGAAACGCAATTTTTAATCTAATTATCGCCGCGCTTATCTTTATGTTAAGCGGTCTGGCAAATGCCGCCGGAGCCGACGATTTACAGAAAAATTTCGAGCGTCCGCCCGATGATGCGCGGATTATGATGCGTTGGTGGTGGTTTGGTCCGGCAGTGACAAAACCTGAAATCGAACGCGAATTGCGCGTGATGCGCGATGGCGGCATCGGCGGTGTTGAAGTTCAGCCGGTTTATCCGCTGCTTCCTGACGATGAAAAAAACGGTATCAAAAATTTGCCGTATCTTTCCGATGAATTTCTCGAGATGCTTCGTTTTACCCGCGATAAAACAAAGGAATTAGGAATGCGAATGGATTTAACTTTGGGCAGCGGCTGGTCGTTCGGCGGCGCGAAAACGCCGATTACCGAAGCCGCCGGACAACTTCGCGTCGAGCGCGTAAAAGTCGAGGCAAACACCAAACGAATTCCTATTCCGGCGATGATTCCGGCGGAAAAACTTTTGGGCATTTTTCTTGCAAAAACAAACGGAAATACGGTTGCCGAAAGCGATTTGAATGAATTAACCGAGATTCGTGATGACAATGTTTTTCTTCCCGCAAATACTGAAAGCGGTTCGGAAGTTCTATTTTTTATCTCGGGCAAATCGGGAATGCAGGTCAAACGTCCGGCATTTGGTGCGGAAGGTTATGTTTTAAATCATCTCGACAAACCTTCAGTTGATAATTATCTGAAAAATACGGGCGATCGTCTTTTTAGCGCGTTTGATAAAAATAAAGTGCCTTTTTCGTTTTTCTGCGACAGTCTGGAAGTTTATAACCAGGATTGGACGGACGATTTGCTGGCTGAATTTCAAAAGCGGCGCGGTTATGATTTGAAGCCTTATCTGCCTGCACTCGCTCTTGATATGGGCGCAAAAACCGCCGATATTCGCTACGATTGGGGACGCACGATCACCGAACTTTTTAACGAACGTTTTATGATTCCGATGCAAAATTGGGCGAAAGCGAACAACACGAAATTTCGCATTCAAGGCTACGGAGTTCCGCCCGCCGCGATTTCGTCGAATCAATGGGCGGATATTGCCGACGGCGAAGGTGCGCAATGGAAAGTCGTTCGGGCGGCGCGCTGGGCTTCGTCGGCAAATCATATTTATGGGCGTAACGTTACTTCATCGGAAACCTGGACGTGGCTTCATTCACCGGTTTTTCGCGCGACGCCGCTCGATCTGAAAGCTGAAGCCGACATTCATTTTTTGCAGGGAATTAATCAATTAATCGGACACGGTTGGGGCTACACGCCGCCGCCGGTCGAATATCCGGGTTGGCGATTTTACGCTGCCGGCGCGTATTCCGAGCAGAATCCGTGGTGGATCGTAATGCCTGATTTGGCAAAATACCTGCAGCGAATGAGTTTTTTAATGCGGCAGGGAAAACCGAATAATGATGTCGCGCTTTATCTGCCGAACGCCGATGCTTACGCGCATTTTTTGGCGGGAAAAGTTCATCTGATTGATGCGGAAAGGGAATTAGTCGGTGAAAAATTGATGCCCGCGATTTTTGAAAGCGGTTACAATCTTGATTTTTTTGACGACGGAATGCTGAACTCTGTCGGAAAAGTCGAAAAGGGCAATCTGGTTTTAGGCGCGAGCCGTCATCGCGTCGTGATTTTGCCCGGCATCGAACGAATTCCGCTGGAATCGCTGCGAAAACTCGATGAATTTGTCAAAAACGGCGGAATTTTGATTGCGACCAGGCGAAAACCGGAAATCGCGCCCGGTTTGAAAACGACTGAAACCGAACAAACGGAAGTCAAATCAATTGTTGCGCGACTTTTTGACGGCAGCAATCCAAAAGTGAAATTTGTTCAAACTGACGAGGAAGTCGGCAATATTTTAAAGACTCTGCTGCCGCCGGACGCGGCAATTTCGCCGTCGGGCAAAGATTTCGGTTTTGTTCACC
>JBDTZT010000613.1:0-3240 GCA_040005005.1 Actinomycetota bacterium | reverse complement strand
TTTCCGGCGTTTGTATAACCGACGAGCGAGATAATCGGTAAATCGCGGCGCATACGTTCCTTGCGACGTTGTTGTCGCTGCTTTCGCAAATTTTCGACCTGTTTTTCGAGATGCGTTATTTTATCGCGCACGCGGCGGCGGTCGGTTTCGAGTTTGGTTTCGCCCGGTCCGCGTCCGCCGATGCCGCCCGCGAGCCGCGAAAATGCCGGGTTTTGACCTTGTGCCAGGCGCGGCAAAAGATATTTCAACTGGGCAAGTTCAACCTGCAATTTTCCTTCACGCGACTGGGCGCGTTGGGCAAAAATGTCGAGAATCAATTGCGGACGGTCAATCACTTTCAAATCCGTGATTTCAGAAATCGAACGCACCTGCGACGGCGAAAGTTCGGTGTCGAAAACAATCAAATCCGCACCGAGTCGCATCGAACGCACCAGAAGTTCTTCGAGTTTTCCGCGTCCGAGAACCGTCCGCGGGTCAATCTTCGGGCGGCGTTGGATGATTTTATCAAGCACGATCGCATCCGCCGAAAGCGTCAGTTCTTCGAGTTCGATCATTGATTCTTCGGCTTCCGAAAGATAACCTGTCGTAACACCAACCAAAATCACGCGGTCGCGGTTTGTTTGGCGGTTTCGCGCTGTCTGACGGCTTCGCGCCATCTCGTTTTCGAGCGAATTTATCAAACCGATAAAATCCGTGTCGAGCTGTGACGGAAAATTCGGTTCAAGAAATTCGTAAGGCAGAGATTGGCTTTCAGATTCGAGTTTTTCGGCAGTTGAAGGAACAAGATGCGCCGAATAAACAAGGTCGGGCAAACCAGTTTTATCATTGACCTGCACGATTGACATCAAATCGAGCCGTAAAAGCGCAAGGTCGGTCAAATCATCTTGCGTCAATTTTTCGCCGTTCAGATGCGTGTGAACACAACGCAGACCTCGAAAACGCTCAGCCGAAACACGCGCCCGACCAAAATCGGGCATTTCGATTTTCTTGGCGTAGCCGACCATCACATATTCGACCTGACCTTTGCGATTGATTAATACACCGATTTGTCTGCCGGTTTCGTGTGATATTTCGGATAATTGGCGGGCAAGTTCGGGTGAAACGATTTGTTCGGGCGCGACACGGCGTGTTCCGAGACGTTCGATGCGGCGCAGTTGATTATGCTTTAACCCTTGGGTAAAACCGTGAATATTACTGATAAACAAAAACCTCCGACACAGTAAATTATAACATAAGCAAAGTCATGAGTCGTGAGTCGAGAGTCGTAAGTCCCGCTTGTTCGAGCGTGTTTTTGGGCTTGCAACCGAAAATTATCCAACCAGGCAGGTCGCTTCAATTGATTCCCTGAAGATTTGGACTCAAGACTAAGAATTAAGACTCAAGACTCAAGACTTAAGGCTCAGATTGCTATCAAACGCTTTGCGTCGTAAAATACAAGTTTTGAATCGGAGAAATTAATGAGCAAAGCAGGTAAAATTATTTCCATCAACCCGTCTTACGCAATTCCGGGCGCAGAAATCTCAATCGAATGTGAAGGTTTTGAAATCACCCAGACAGATGATTACGGAGTTTATTTTGACGGACAAAAAGCGCGGCTCGTCGGCGCATCCAAAACCAGAATTTTGGCGATCGTTCCCGATAATTTCGATACGACCGAAGTTGAAATTCATCTCGAAAACGGCGGCGACCGAAGCGCTTCAATAAATTTTACGGTCGGTAAAAAACTCGCTGACGATATGCACATTGTCGCAAATCCGGCGGTTGATCCGATTGATGATTCGATAATTTTAACACGTTCGGGTTCACGCGGGCAGCATCTGCCCGTGACGCTTTTCCGACTCGAAAAAGAAGGTTTTATCGAAGAATTAGCGGCCGATTTAATGAATCCGACGGGCATTGCCTTTGACCAAAAGGGCGCGTTTTATGTAACTAATCGCTCAGACGGGCAAGTTTGCCGAATCGAGCGAAATCAAGAAATCATACCGTTTTCGACCGGGCTGGGGATTGCGACGGGCATTGCTTTTGACAGTGAAAATGTGATGTTCGTCGGCGACCGGAGCGGAACGATTTTCCGTATTTCGGATTTTGGAAGTTCCGAATCATTTGCGACGCTTGAACCTTCCGTTTCGGCGTATCATTTGGCTTTCGGCACTGATGGTCGGCTTTTTGTCACCGCGCCCGGACTTTCGAGCTTCGATTCGGTTTATGCGATTGATAAAGCCGGTTTCGACACGAAATTCTTTCGCGGACTCGGCCGTCCGCAAGGCTTGGCTTTTGACCGCGCCGGAAATTTATATGTGGCGGCTTGTCTGCAAAGCAAACGCGGCATCGTGAAAATCTCACCGGATGGCGAAAAAGCGGAAATTTTTGTCGCGGGAAATAATGTTATCGGGCTTTGTTTTACGCGAAAAGGCACCATGATTGTCGCCACCAACGAAGCCGTTTTCAGTTTGCCGATCGAGATTTACGGAACGCTTTTGGATTAATATTAAAAGCTAAAAAGGTAAAAGAGTGAAAAAGTAACCTTACTTTTTCACTCTTTTACCTTTTTAGCTTTTAATATTAATCCTTAATTTTCAGGACTCGGTGTTGGTGTTGGTTCGTTGCGTCGCTTAAGTTGCGGCGGTTTATTGGTATCGTCTTTGTTCGTCGAATCATCGGTCGGATTTGTTGTCTGATCCGCATCGGGTTGACGGCGTTTAAGCGTCGGCTTACTCGAATCGGTGTCGTCAACATCAGTATTAATTCCCGCTTTGGCATTTGAAAGACGCAATAGATGTTCTTTGACGCGCTGAAATTCCGATGTGCTGATGATGTATTCTTCTTTTTCAGGGAACCGCGCAACCAGAGCTAAACTGGAATCGCGGCGCTCAAGCGATTCAGGATGGGAAGCGAAAAGTTTCGCCAGCGTTCCGGGTTTCTTTTTATTTTGCGCTGCGAGTTTTTCAAACATCGTTGCCATTCCGGTCGGATCATAACCCGAAGCATAAAGATATTGCACGCCGAGCCGGTCAGCTTCTGCTTCTGCACTGCGCGAGAATTTTAGCATTCCGAGGGCGCCCAAAATACCGCCGCCGTTTTGCAGCACGGTGCCGACGATGCCGCCGCCGAAAATAATTCCCGCAAGCATACCGTAGTTCATGGCAGTTGCTTTACCTTGATTTTCCATCGCGTGACGAGCGCAAACGTGGGCGATTTCGTGTGCCATCACGCCCGCGAGTTCCGATTCGTTGTCGGCGG
>JBDTZT010000612.1:0-3256 GCA_040005005.1 Actinomycetota bacterium | reverse complement strand
TTTCATTTTTTCCAAACACCGTTGGCGAAAAATTCATACGACATCTTGAATCTGCCAATATCGCCAACAAATCATATTTTGAAAGATTAAGTCCGAAAAATCAGGAGCAAAGTCCATATTTAACTGAAACTTTAGCGGACGGAACTTTTGTTTGCGCCTGGTCAACACTTCACATTGCGAGCGTTTTGGACGAAAAATTGAGAGCGATAAAAGCATTATTGCAGAATTGAAAATTACCAACCGCGATTGATTTCCCAGCGGTCAACGATTTTGCCGCCGTCGAGAACGTGATAATGCGAATGCTGAAGAGCGGTCAGGCACGAATGATTCGCCAAAATGCGGAGACGCGAACCGACTTTCAAACTGTCAAAAATCTTTTCATCGGCAACGGAAATTTCGCCGTGTTCCTGTGAAAGCGAACCGACGCGTAAGTTTAAATCGTTCCCCGCCAAATCATAGACGCGGCCGTAACCGCAACCGGCGTCAAATTCGACCGCGCCGCGATCTTTGGAAAGCGCGACGGCACCTGCGTCAACGATGATTTTCCGGCGTTCGGAATCTCGATGAATAACCGCCGCAAGAACGGTCAAAGCGCAATCAGAAAATCGGCAACTGCCCAGGGTCGCTTGAAATGCGTCGTAGAAAATGTAATTTCCGCAGCGAAATTCGCTGATGCCGGCGAGATTGTCAATCGCGCTCATCGTCGGGGTCGAACCGATGCTGACCGTCGGAACATTCAAACCTTTTCCGCGAAGGTCTTCCGCCAGGTTCCGCATCAAATCTCTTTCTGTCCGCGCCACGGCAAGCAATTTTTCGGGCGCACCGGCGTGATAGGAATGTCCGGCGTGCGTTAAAATTCCGGCAAAGTTCAAGTTTGACGAATCGCTGATCTTTTGGGGAATTGCAATGGCTTCCGCTGTTTTCGGTTCAACTCCGCAGCGATGATAGCCGACATCAATTTTTACAAAAACAGCGAGTTTGGCGTTTTCGCTTTTCGCTGCATTGTTTAATTGTTCAACCGTTTCCGCATCATCGGTCAAAACCGCAAAGCGTTCAATATTTTTGGCAATCGCAAGTGCTTCCGAGAATTTCCCGCGTTCAATCGGCACGCCGTAAGTAATATCGGAAAAGCCGTTCTGGGCAAAAAAATGCGCTTCCGAAAGCGTCGAAACCATAATTCCACCCGCGTTTCCTGTCGTTTGAAGCCGCGCAATTTCAAGACAACGATGCGTTTTAACGTGCGGACGAAGTGCGACATTCAAATCTTTGGCGCGAGCTGTCATCGCTTCGGCATTGCGTTTCATTCGCCCGAAATCCGCGATTAGCGACGGCGTTTTGATGGTTTCCAATTGCATAATTTATTTGCCAAAGCCGCGTCCCAAATAATCCCCTTAAAATCCGCCTGGGTCTTTTAAGGGAGTTGCCATGACATAATTAAGATAGGCATCTAGGGCGGCTTCGGGTCTTTTACGAAACAGATAAACTTCGGTTAAACGCTTTTTCCACTCGTCTTTGCTCGGATTCTTTTCTATTTCACCAAATTTATAAGCACGCGCATAGGCGTCAATCATTTGGTCAAGGACAATATTGATCTTTTCCGTTTCTGCATTAATTTGAGCATCATCAATCGTTTTTGCTTTGCTTTTTGCGCTGAATTCTGCTGACATTTTTTCGTAAACGCTTTCGTAATAAAAGGCAATGACATAATAAGGCTGCGCTGTTTTCTTTATCGAAGATTCGTAAAGAGTTGATTTATAAAAATTAATTGCTGATTCTTTCGGATCCTTTTCGGTTGAGAAAAAACCGATCACATAATACATCCAAGCAAATGCCTCATCTTTATTACTAAATGGAGCAAAAGAGGCCGGCACCTTTCCGGCTTCGAAGAGTTGCAGCGTTTGTTTGGAATATTTGATCGAATCATCCCCAAATGATTTATCATTACTTTTCAACATCGCATCGTAGCCGGCGTAACCTAAATTCATGGAAATAGAAATATTATCAGGCTCATCCGCCAAAATTTCTTTACCGATCGCAAAAACATCGGCGAATTTTTTTTCTTCGTAGGCTTTGAAAAAGCTGTTTTCACGATAGCCTTTAACAAATTTTTTCAATTTTTGGGCATTTTCATCTTTTTCTTTCGGAAACCGGTTTAGAAATTCTTTACTTAACTGATAGGCTTTTTCTGTATCTTCAGGTTTTTTAGTATTGGATAAAGTGACGATTTCCTTAAACAGTTCTTCTTTTGACTTTTGTTTTTGGGCAAAAGTTGACGTTACGAAACAAGTTGCCGCAATCGCTAAGACCGCAGCCAAAAGCATTTTATTTATTAATTTCATTAAACGGAAATTCTCCTCAAAGATTGATATTTTGAGAATATAACAGAGCAATGTTTGTTTGCTCAAATCAAAATTGTAATATTGTGCGCGTCTTCTGCGGTTTATTATAAATAATCCTTCAAATATCTTCCCGTGTGCGAATTTTTTGCTTTTGTGATTTCTTGGGGCGTTCCGGTGGCAAAGACCTCGCTGCCGCCGCCTTCGGGAATCACTTGAAGTAATCAGTAATTCATTCGGCGTTGCGCTTCATTCGTCCGAAATCTAAAATCAGCGACGGTATTTTTGGTAGTTTCAAGTTGTATAAATTTATTGAAAATTATCGAATCAAAAGTTCTCACATTTTAATTTTCCAAGTCTGTCAATTTCTTTTCGATTTCCTTCGTTTTGACTTCATCGTTGAGCGATTCAGCAATATATCTCTGCAATACAAGATTTTTTCTGATTGAGGCTTTATATTCCGTTTTTAATTCCGAATCAGTGGTTTTTTTAAAGGCGGCTCGATATATTTGCTCGGATTTTTGAAAATATTCGACAGCTTTATCTGCCTTTGAAAGACCTAGATTAGCGCGTCCGAGATTGAAATAAACGTGAGCCAAATCGCCATCACTTTCAGTCAAAAAAGTTTTGGCGATTTCAAAGGCTTTTGTGTAATTATCGAGCGCAAGTTGAAATTTGGATTGTGAAAACAAGGTAAAAGCATAATTTTCAAACGCCCACATTTTCTTGGCTTTATTTTTATCAGTAAGCTGATTAGCAATGGCTAAAGCCTTTTTACAAAGTGATTCCGCAACTTTCCAGTCTTCACTATCAATTGATTGGTCGCATTTTTTCTCGGCGGCAGCATAGTTTTGAATACTGACAACCTTTTTTTGAGCTTGAACTGTTGAAATACAAAAAAAAGATAAAACCGCAATTAC
>JBDTZT010000611.1:0-3263 GCA_040005005.1 Actinomycetota bacterium | reverse complement strand
ACCTTGCAGGAACTCCTTGGGCATTGCAAGATTGAAATGACGAAAAGATATGTGCATCCTTCAAACGATCATAAGGCAGAGGCAATGCGACGGATGGAAAATGCACGGCTTGATTGGGAACGCCAACAGGCAGACAAAGCGCGTAAATTAAAGGTGGTTTTGGAGGCAAAGGCAACGTAGGTGCGAAGACTCCCCGCGAATATTCCCACAGCGATATTTTTGACAATTTTTAGAATCGCGTTTCAGTCCGATGGTTATTGCCTTCGGACTGATTACGAAAAATGCAGATGAAAGAAAAGTATATTCAAAGTTTAGGCATCGTTTTAACGATCTGTTACGGCTTTTTTATCCTTTGGCTGTATTGGGCGGCGCCGAAAAATCTCGCGGAAGTTTCCGTCAAAGCCAAAGAAACCATTGAAAATACGGCGACTCAGGGGCAAATTATCATCGGGACTTACGAGGTTGACGCGGCGAAATTTGGCGACGGTTTGACGGCTTTTCGGCAGGATAATTTTGTCGTCGCGCGGGATGCCTGGCTGCGTGCCGATCCTGAACGGCGTGACGCTAAAACGCAGTTTTACATCGCTTACAGTTATTACAGGCAAGGTTTCGGCAAACTTTACAGCGACGACGAGCTTTTCAAGAAAGGGTTGGAAGAAACAAACCGGGTTATCACGATTGATAAAAATTTCAAATCGGACGACGCCAATTTGCAGATGAAAACGCCCGCCGAGCTCAAAAATGAATTTGAAGAAGGCTTAAAAATTACGGCCAGCGATTTTAATCCGTTGAAGGTTTTACGCGAGAGAAAATAAAATGTCCAGAGTCGAGAGTCCAGAGTCGAGAGTCGAGGAATTAACCGTAATTGACGGCGAATTGATTGAAACTGTGCCCGTTGAAATTGATTTGCCGGACGAAGAACAAACCATTGTTTCTGCCAAAAGCAAAATTGCGATAGCTAAAGACCAAACACCAAAAGCCAAACACCAAACACCAAACACCCAACCCGAAATCCGTAATTACTTGCTTTTACCTTTTATTTTTCTGACCGTGACGCTGCTTGGCGGTTTGCGGCTTGCGTCGCCCGATAACGCCTTTATTTTCTGGCGACCGGCACTTTTTTGTTTGATTTCGGCGGCGATTCTGATGGTTTTGTTTTTTCGCGCCGGATTGATTCAATTTGAAGGCTGGTTTTCGGAAGATTTTCCGACACTCAAAAATATTGCGAACGGCGCGGTTTTAGTCACATTGTTTGCGGCTTCGGCGCAGATTTTCAACGCGCTCCTTCCCGAACAAGGTTTGCCGTTCTGGGTTTTCGCGTTCTGCTTTTTCTGGACGCTCTGGAATAATCTTTTCGCCGATTTCGATACGAAAAAACTACTTCAAAGTCTCGGCGCGTTGTTCGGTCTGGCGTTTGTCGTGAAATATCTTATCTTGGCAAATCTGACCGCGCCGCTAACGGAAAATTGGCTCCAGGGAATTTTCCAAAATCCGACCAAAGAAGCGTTTACCTGGGCGCTCGATTTGCCGCGATTTTCCGGCGGAACCGGTTATATTCAATTTTTCACGGTGATTTTCTATCTGCTTGGTTTATTTCTGCTGCCCAACACTTCGCATAAAAAATAAAAAAGCAACACGCTTACCTTTCACCAAAGGGCGATTTTCCGGCGGTGAAATTGCTCAAAGTCAGGCAAACTGCTTATTTCATATTCAGATTAACAACGTAATTAAAAGCCGTCGAATATTGAACAATAAGGCGCGGCGCGGTCGAAACGCCGCTTCTAATTTATTGAACGCGCCCGGCGAAAATTGCTTGCCGCCCCGCCGCTTCAATACAAACATCCATCGAATTGCCGGATATCGTCTCAGTGCCGACAAACCCGCCGAAAATTTTATGCTTTCTGACTTTTATGTGACGTAGCGCACAGACCTGGAGAGCGATTAAACATATTGTTTCGACAAACGTTTTTTGCTTTGCGTTAATGAGTTCGGTCAAATCAGGAATTTTAGTAGCAAGCCGCTAAAGAAACGTTCGTTATTTTCTATCAACTTATTACTGTCAATTTGATTACTTTGTAATTTAAGGCTCTTGATATTTTCTTTGCGCCTTTGCATCTCAAGCGGGAAATGCTGTTTCCGACGTTGAAAATATTCAAAGAATTTGTTTCCCCGCCAAGGCGGCCAAGGGGCAAAGTTGAGAATCCGAGTAAATTTAAATTACAGAGTGATTGATTTTAAATGAATCGTGGAATTTTAATATCACGAAAAATAAATCTGTTTATGACTGAAATCATATTTTAACTTTCCATCCGGATTTATTCTGCCATTGGAGAGTTTTATGAAAACAATCGAATTAATCGCCACTTTTGAACTCGGCGGACAAACGACTTTTACGAAAGACAAAGAAGTTCGTGAAATTTACAACGGCGCAAATCGCCGGATGATTGAGGTCAAACTACGTGACAAAGCGGTTTTGACGAGACACAAAACGCCTGAACCGATCAGCGTTTTGTGTCTTTCGGGCAAAGGAGTTTTTACGGCGGGCGCAAATCTCGAAGACAAATTGGATTTGTCCGCCGGAGTTTTACTGACGCTCGAAGGCGGCATCGAACACGAAGTTTCCGCCGCGCCGGAAATTCATTTATTAGTCACCAAATTTAAAAGCCTTTAGAAAAAAGACCAGAGGAGCAGAAAGGAAATGAAAAAACTTTGGATAATTTTAGTTTCGGTGTTTGTATTTTCGTTTACGATTTTGGGCTGGGTCGGCACGGAAATTTTTCGCCAGGCTCCGCCAATTCCGGCGCAGATTGTCACCACGGACGGCAAAGTTTTAATCGGCGACGGCGAAGTTTTGGACGGGCAGAACGTCTGGCAAGCGATGGGCGGAATGCAGGTCGGTTCGATTTGGGGACACGGCAGCTACGTCGCGCCCGATTGGACGGCTGATTATCTGCACCGCGAATCGCTTTTTATTTTAAATGAGTGGTCGCAGAGCGGTTTTTCAAAAGAATACAACGCGCTCGAATCCGAACCGCAAGCCGCTTTGCGGCAGCGTTTGCAAAATCTGATGCGGACCAATACTTTTGACGCGGCGACCGATAAAATCACGCTCGACCCGATTCGCGCCCGGGCCTTTGAAGATAATTTAAAACATTATTCGGAGATTTTCACGAACGGAAACAAGGACTATGCGATTCAGCGCGATGCTCAATCAGACCCGGTAAAACTGCGGCGATTAAATTCATTTTTCTTCTGGACAGCGT
>JBDTZT010000610.1:0-3266 GCA_040005005.1 Actinomycetota bacterium | reverse complement strand
GCCCGTGCCGAAAGGTTTGACTAAATTGTTCTAACCAAATTCCGGCAAACGATCCAAGTTACACAAAATAAGCCTTAATAATCGAATGTTTCGTCTTGGAATGGGCAAGTTTTGTCTTGGAATGGGCAAGTTTCATCTTAGAATGTCGAAGTTTCCTCTTGGAATATGTAAGTTCCAAGACGAAACTTTCGATTTCTATCCTGGAACTTGCCCATTCCAAGACGAAACACGCGATTTGCATCTTCAAACTTGCAAGTTTCAAGACGAAACTTTCGATTTCCGACGCTTATTTCGCAATCCCCGGAACATAAATCAGTTCAAAAGCAGACCGAACCGCGCAATTTTAGTAATGGCGACTTGGGCAAAGCGGAGATTTTAGGCAAAGCCGTAAATTAAAATAAAATTCCAGAGCAGACTTTCATGCAAAATCTGCTCTAGTTATTCTTTAGCAAATGTAACGAGAAAACTGTTTTCCCGTTACTGTTTACAAAAGATAAACTGCCATTATGCTCAGTCGCAATTTTATGGGCAATTGAAAGTCCGAGCCCGACACCTTTTTCTTTAGTCGTAAAAAACGGATCAAAAATCTTACCGAAATTTTTTCCGTCAATCCCGCTCCCCGTATCCCCAACCTCAACTACACAAAACTTATCGCTATCGAAAGTGCGGAAAAACAATCTGCCGCCATCCGCCATCGCTTGAAGTGAATTAATCGCTAAATTTAACAAAACCTGTTTAATTTGCTCACCATCAACTGATACTTTCGGCAAATTGTTTTGCAAATCTTTCTCGACTTTAACAGCCTGGGTGAACGCTTGATTTTCAACGAGAGAAATGACCGATCTGACAATCACATTCAAATCATTCAATTCGACCGAAAGCCTGACGGGGCGCGCAAAGCGCAAGAACTCGCCAACCAATTTATCCAATCTCTCAACTTCTTTTTTAGCCAGATTTGAAAACTCACGACGCGGACTGTCTGCCGCGAGTTCGTCTTCAAGTATTTCAACCGCACCTTTTATCGCCGCCAAAGGATTGCGGACTTCGTGGACGATTCCGGCGGAAAGTTCACCAAGCGAAGATAGCTTTTCAGCCTGCAGCAGTTGTTCAAAGGTTTTTTGCAGTTCATCATATGCCTTTTGACGTTCTTCGGCATTGAGTTCGGCGCGTTCCCGGGCCTGTTTAAGCCGATCACCGAGCGCACCCATTACGCCGCCGACAAGATTAAAAATAACGATTTCGGCGTATTGATTGATTGTGTAATCAAAATCTCCATGCTGATGATGAATTAAAACGTGCGGAGAATAGATAACTGTCGTAAAAATAGAAGCGGCGAGTCCGCCGCGCAGTCCGAAAAGCAGCGCCGCCACAATGATCGGTATGTAATAAATCCTTTGATATATTTCGTGCCAGACGATTTGGTCAACCGGTGTGAGAAAATGCAGAACCGTAATCAGCAGGATTATCAGACCAATTGTCATTTGCGGTAAAAAGCGTTTCATCAGATCATATTATACGCAAACCAAATCATTTTTCTTCGCCGACCAGTCCAAACTTTTGCATCCGATAAATCAACGTGCTTCGGGTGATACCCAAATAACGCGCCGTCTGCGATTGATTGCCGTCAAATCGCTTTAATGATTCACGGATAATTTCACATTCAATCAATTCGAGATTGATTGGTTCGGTAGGCAGCGAAAACCAGAGATTATCCAAAGGTGTCTGGAGATTCTTAATATTTTCGGGAACATCTTTTAATGATAAAGTTTCGTTATCAGACAAAACGACCATTCTTTCCACGACATTTTCAAGTTCGCGGACATTACCGAGCCAAGCGTGTTTATAAAATGCGCCAAAAACTTCGCGCTCCGGTTTAGGCTGTTTGAGACTATGCTTCAAAGATGATTTTTTGAGAAAATGTTCGGTCAAAAGCGGAATATCTTCGCGTCTATCGCGCAGCGCGGGAAGTTTGATGGGAACCACGGCGAGGCGGTAATATAAATCTTCGCGAAAATTGTTTTCCTTAATTAACTCCTTCAAATTATAGTTCGTTGCGGCAATAATCCGAACATCAATTTTTCGGACGATGCTTTCACCGAGCCGGGTTATTTCCTGCTCCTGCAAAACCCGTAAAAGACGGGTTTGAAGAGCAAGCGGCATCGCGCCGATTTCGTCGAGGAAAAGCGTTCCGTGATTGGCTTCTTCAAACTTTCCTTTCGATTCAAAATTTGCGCCCGTAAAAGCACCGCGCTTGTAGCCGAAAAGTTCGGCTTCGATCAGATTTTCGGGAATTGCCGCACAATTTACCGCGACGAATGGTTTATTATGTCTGGCGCCCGAAAAATGGATGCCTTTGGCAATCAGTTCCTTGCCGGTCCCTGATTCGCCTTCGATTAGAACAGTGACGTCCGTTTGCGCGACGCGCTCAACTCTTTCCAGCACCTTCCGCATTTTTTCCGAAGTGCCAATAACATTTTTCAGGCGAAAATCTTCGTGAACCAAACGCCGCAGACGGCGATTTTCAGCCAAAACCGCACCGTATTTCAATGCTTTCTCGACCGTCAGCAAGATAGCCTGCCGATCAAAGGGCTTAGTAATGAAATCAAATGCGCCCGACCGCATCGCCTCAACCGCAATTTCGACATCACCGAAAGCGGTAATCACAATAATCGGCGTTTCACTCCGAATTGCGCTTGCCCGTTGAATGAATCCTAAACCGGACAGTTGCGGCATTTGCCAATCGGTAATCACGCAATCAAAATTGTCAGTAGAAAACAATTCCAATGCCTTGGCACCGTTTTCCGCCGGAACAACCCGAAAACCCGCTTCCTGAAGTTGAAATTCAAGCACGCGGCGCAGGGAATCATCGTCGTCAGCAATTAAGATTCGTATGTCTGATTGATTCATTAGCAAAAGATTACCTGATCTCAAAAGTCAAAGTTGCCCGTTTCGATTCGTAGTTTATTTGCGGGTCTTTAAAGCGCGTCATAAAATGGCCTTAGCCGGTTATAACCTAGATCGCGAAGATATGTTTCATTCTTCATTTGCCGATTCCAAAAATTACTGCACAATCAGTTTCCCGCGAATCATATTCATTCCGCAAGCGAAAGTAAATTCGCCGCTCTTATCGGGTGTAAATTCAACCGGTGTGGTTTTGAAAGCAGGCAAATCTTTCGCAATTCCAAAATCGCCGAAGACGACTTTCTCACTACACGAAGAAGTTTCGTCGCGGTAAAAATTGAGCCGCACCGGAACGCCGCTTTTGA
>JBDTZT010000609.1:0-3271 GCA_040005005.1 Actinomycetota bacterium | reverse complement strand
CAAGCTCAATGCGCGAATCTTCCTGCATCGCGTTTAAAATGTCTTTTGTTTGATAGGCGATTGATTCAAGCGTGGCTTTGACAATGTGATTTTTTCCCGTGTCGCGGGTGAGCCCGAAAACCGCGCCGCGGGCATACATATCCCAATACGGCGCGCCGAGTCCGGCAAACGCCGGAACAACATAGACGGGATTGTCGCCTTCGACCTCCAACGCCAGTTTCTCTGATTCGGAAGCCGTCGCGAAAAATTTCAAGCCGTCACGCAGCCATTGCACCGATGCACCCGCAATAAAAACGCTGCCTTCAAGTGCGTAATAAACTTTGTCGTCTAATCCCCAGGCGATCGTTGTCAGCAAACCATTTTCCGAATATTGAATCTTTTCGCCTGTGTTCATTAACATAAAACAGCCGGTGCCATATGTATTTTTCGCCATTCCGGGTTCAAAGCAGGCTTGCCCGAAAAGTGCGGCTTGCTGGTCGCCCGCGATACCTGCAATCGGAATTTTTACGTCGTCTAATTCAAATTCGCCAAAGTGATAGCCGGACGGTTTAACCGCGGGCAGAATTGAGATGGGAACGTCTAATGCTTTGAGCATTTTCGGGTCCCACTCAAGGTCTTTGATATTGTAAAGCATAGTTCGCGAAGCATTTGAATAATCGGTCGCGTGAACTTTTCGCTTTGTCAGATGCCACAAAAGCCAGGTGTCAATCGTGCCGAAAAGCAATTCCCCGCGCCGGGCTTTTGCCCTTGCGCCTTCAACATTATCTAAAAGCCATTTTACTTTTGTTCCCGAAAAATACGAATCAATGACCAATCCGGTTGTTTGTTTGACGTAGTTTTCCAATCCCGCCCTTTTCAGTTCTTCGCAAATCGGGGCCGTTCGCCGGTCTTGCCAGACAATCGCGTTGTAAATCCATTTTCCTGTATTTTTATCCCAAATAATCGTTGTTTCGCGTTGATTTGTGATGCCGATTCCGGCAATTTCACGCGCCGAAATATTGTTTTTTGAAATAACTGTATTGAGCGTCTCAAACTGCGTTTTTAAGATTTCGTCGGGGTTGTGTTCGACCCAGCCTGACTTTGGAAAAATCTGCTTAAACTCCTTCTGAGCGATATCGAGCAATTGACCATTTTCACTAAAAAGTGCGGTTCGTGAACTTGTCGTCCCTTGGTCTAAAGCGATGATGTATTTTTTTGCCATAATTTTTTACTTTGCTTGAAATTCTTGACCTTTCATAATGGCAATTGCTGAAACTATAATTGCCATTATTCCGATCATCCGGAATTGTCTCTGAAAGTCACTTTTATGCAACATTTTATAGGGCAAAGTGCCGGGTCGGCAACCCAAAATCGGCGCAGTCACTGGAATGTGCCGACAATTGAAATCCGATTGCTTTTTTCTCTTATCTATATCACATAATACTCAAGTCGCAGGGGAAATTCCGCGCTGGATTGATGCATAAGCTGACGTTTCGCCGAACGAAATACCGATAAAAATCACCGACGCACCGGCTACAATTGATTTCAAACCAATTGCAAATCCGCGCCGATATAATTCAGAAAAAATAAAATTATCCGATTTAAAAGCGCGGCGTAATCAAGATGCTTGACCGCCAGGGTTTGGAAACCGCCGCCTGTGAATGCTACGAGGTTGTTCATACCGAATACGAACGGTTGCTCGGTAAATATAGCTCAAAAAATCGTTAATCAAACAAAACATCCGCGTTCAGTATTTTTTTTGTCGCAAATTTCCGCTTTTCCTTTTCAATCGAAAAAGTTATGATGTTAGATGGATGTTCCGAAACATCCGATTTTCCCTATATTCTGCTTTATAGACATTCCTTTTGAGGCTTTCAATGAACTTTTTTTTATCAAATTTTGAAACGGTTACAGGTATGCCCGAATTTTTCGGATATATCTTCGTATTTGCATTTGGCGCTGTGGTCGGCAGTTTTTTAAATGTTGTCATTCATCGTGTTCCGAACGAACAATCAATCGTTTTTCCAAATTCCGCTTGCCCGAAATGCAAAAATCCGATCAAACCTTACGATAACATTCCGATTTTGAGTTGGCTGATATTAGGCGGAAAATGCCGCAATTGCAAGGAAAAAATCTCGCCGCGTTATCCGGCGGTTGAACTCTTGACGGCATTGCTTTTTGTTTTGACTTTTTGGGCCATCGGTTTTACTGCGTTTTTTCCCATCTGTCTGATTTTTGTAGCAACGATGGTCTCGCTGATTTTTATTGATGCGGAAAATATGATTTTGCCCGATGTCATCAATTTTCCGCTTCTCGGGTTGGCACTACTGGTCAGAATTTTATATCCGATTTTCTTTGGCGCAGAATATTTCGCGGATTTGCGGCACGCGCCCTTAACTTCTTTGCAAAATCTTCCGGTTTGGCTGGTTTCTCTGATTGGCGCCGTTTTCGGAGGATTGGTCGGCGGCGGATTTTTGTGGCTCGTCGGCGAGCTTTGGAAACGTCTGCGCGGCGTCGATGCGATGGGTTTGGGCGATGTTAAAATGATGTTCGCCGTCGGTGCGTTGCTGGGCTGGCGACTAACTCTGCTGACAATTTTTCTCGGCGCATTTTCCGGCGCAGTTATCGGTGTTTTCTTGGTTTCAAGGCAAAAAAACAAAGATATGCAGACGCAAATTCCGTTTGGAATTTTCCTTGGCATCGGCTCAATTCTTGCGCTTCTATTCGGTGAACAGTTAATCGGCTGGTATTTAAGAACTTTTATTCCGAGCTGACAAGAATCAAACTTCAATCGCTTTTTCCATACATTTTGCCGAACAATAAAAATTGTTTCCGCCAAACTTTAAAGCGTTGGCCTGCGGTGTCCAACTTCCGCATTTGACACATCTGACCAATTGAACATCACTCGGATTGCTTGTTTTCTCAATCTGTTTTTCCGGCGTTTCGGCTTTGCTCATTTGACGCATTTTTCTGAACATCCGAAACACGTAAAGTGCTGTCTGAATTTGAAGCCGGTAACGTCTCCAGATAAACATTGCTAAAATCGCCAATAAAACCAGAATAATTAAGAACTTCATTATTTTTGTAGTTTATTTTCGTCCGCTGAAATCTGCGCATTCAATTCGTCCAAATTCGGCGTTTGCGGATTAATTTCTTTGAGCCTCGCCAGATATTTTTCCGCTTCTTCTTTTTTGTTCTGTTTCAAAAAAACTTGTATTAGAAATTTCAAAGCTCTTTCATTTTTCGGGTCTAACTGCAAAGATTTTTGCAATTCGGCATTTGCCGTCTCCAA
>JBDTZT010000608.1:0-3275 GCA_040005005.1 Actinomycetota bacterium | reverse complement strand
ATTTGCACCTTTATTGTCAATCTTTTTTTTAACTACCAATACGGAACACGGCGCGTGATGGATAATTCGGTCTGAAGTTGAACCGAGCCACGCGCGTTCCCAAAATCCGTAGCCGTGCGAGCCGACAACAATCAAATCTGCGCCCCAATTTTCCGCTTCTTCAACAATTTCTTTGCCCGCCGACCCTTTCACGATTTTGGTCGTCACCTCAGCGGACGAATTGGCAACCCGTCCGCGAATTATTTTTTCAGCCTCATCCGCAAATTTAGTCGCCTGTTCGTGTCCGCTTTTCTCCATTTCGCGGATATAATCGGCGGAAACAGCAAAGGGTTCGATTCCCGGATTGGCAACTTCTTCAAAAACGGAAATGATTTCTATCAGATTATTGCCGCCCATGCCCATTATTTCACAGACTTTTTCGATTGCGTAACGGCTAAAATCCGAGCCGTCGGTAGCGATTAAAATTTTCATTATATTCTCCGTTTCAAAACAAATTTTTGGCGGACTAAGCCGCTTGATTCTTTAATTCAGCGAGCGTCGTTTTCATCGGATCGGCGGAAATTTGTAATCCTTCGCGCTCCGCGTCAGCGAGCAGAAGTTCGACTATTTTTTCCACGCCCTCGCGTCCGATGACGCAGGGCAAACTCAGATAAACGCGCTCAATTCCGTATTGTCCTTTGGTCATCGTCGAGATCGGCAAAATTTTTTTTCGTCACGCATAATCGCCGCGCAAATCCGGTCAGCCAATTTCCGGTATTGGCGACGACATAGCACACCGCCAAATTTGTATCTTCAAAATAAAATTCCTCGATACTGCCGATTTTGCCGTTTGTGGAGATTATGTCGTCGCCTTTTAAATCATTAACGCTTTGTAACATTTTTCTCCTAATTTAACCGATACCTCTATATTCTGAATCTATAGTTGTCATTAAAGAATAAAAGATAATCAGTTTTGTTATTATATTTCTTTCCAATCTGTGTCCGGTAATTCAGTTATATATTGAACTTAGGCTTTTTCAAAACACCTGTCTGTGCGGTGTCGCATATAGAGAGTTTTTATCGGGTGTCTGAGCGGCCGCGCACCCAGCAGACTCAATTGGTGCCGGTATATTTACATCTTAAATTTAAATCAGAGCAATTGGATTGTCCTGATAGTGTAAAAAAGATGCCCGTCAACAAATATAATAATGATGCGGTGTTGAATCATTTACGGGCTGCATTGCCTGCCGGGGAACTCGCCCGCCGGAAGACTGATTTGGAGCCGGTTTCGTTCGCTCTCGCCGAAGTCATCTGTGAATCCGGACAACAACTCAATAACCTCTATTTTCCGACGACGGCAATCGCGTTTCGCTGCTTTATATTATGAAAAACGGCTCAACCGACGTTGGAATGGCGGGCAACAACGTGCGCGTCTATACGGTTTTGCCCCGTCCGCGCGCGTCGTACACGGCAAATGTCAATATGCAATTAGTCGCCTGAAAGTTCAAACCATCTTTTGTTATGATAAAGGAGATGGCGGAAAATTTGGCCGAGCGGCTGGCAAAAGTTAGAGAACAAATAAAACTCGCGGCGGAAAAAGCGAATCGAAACGCCGACGAAATAAAACTCGTGGCGGTCAGCAAAACGCATCCGGCGGAAACTGTCAGAGAAGCACTCAAAGCGGGCGCGGGCATTTTCGGCGAAAATAAAGTTCAGGAAGCCGAAGGGAAAATTGTCGAAATCGGGCGCGAAAAAGCGGAATGGCATTTGATCGGGCATTTACAATCGAACAAGGCGCGAAAAGCGGTTAAACTTTTTGATGTCATTCACTCGCTCGATTCGCGCGAGCTTGCCGAACGCTTGGAACGTCTCTGTCTTGAAGAAAATCGGCCGAATTTATCGGTTTTTGTGCAAATTGATTTGGCACGCGAAACGACGAAAAATGGCATCGAAGAAAAAGATTTGCCAAAATTGGTTGAATTTTTGCGCGGTGCAAAGCATCTCAAATTTGACGGGTTGATGATTGTGCCGCCGTTTTTTGAAGATTTGGAAAAGGCGCGTCCGTTTTTTCGTCGTCTTCGTGAGATTCGTGATGCTTATGTGCCGAACGGCGAACTTTCGATGGGAATGAGCCACGATTTTGAAATTGCCATTGAAGAAGGCGCCACGGTTATTCGCGTCGGAACAGCGATTTTTGGCGAAAGATTTTATAAAATGAGTTGATTTATATGCTTAATGATTTATTTTCGGTTATTCAAGGTTTTATCGCGTTTGTCGTAATGGTCATTATTGTTTTGATGATTGTGCGGATGATTTTTAATTACACCGACCCGAATCCCTTTGGCACCATCGGCCGGATTTCCTACCGGCTTAAAAAATCTACCGACCGCATCGTTTATCCGTCGGCGAGTCTGCTCGCGCGCCTGCGAATTGATACGCGGGTTGCGCCGCTTTTGACGATTTTGGCGGCCTGTGTCGTCGGTTATTTCACGCTGCAACTTTTCGGAAAGTTGTTTATGACGATTGACGGCGTAACTAGCGGCATTATTGAGAAAAGTATTACGCATATTGTCGGCTGGCTGCTTTTTGGCTTTTTGGGCATTTACTCGCTTTTGATAGTTATTCGCATCGTTTTTTCCTGGGTGATGGATTATACGAACCGAATTTTTCGATTCCTTGCTCGCGTTACCGACCCGATCCTGGAGCCGTTTCGACGGATGATTCCGCCGCTCGGCGTTTTCGATATTTCGGCAATCGTGGTTTTGCTGCTGCTCTGGTTCCTTCAAACGGCGGTTTACGCAGTCTTGCTAAGCCAGTGATAAATTTTATCGAAAAAGAGGATTCGCTGATTTTTAATGTCCGCGTTGTGCCGCGCACCTCGAAAAGCGAGATCGTCGGTGAACACGATAACGCGTTGAAAGTCAGAATCGCTTCGCCTCCGGTTGACGGCGCGGCAAACGCGGAATTAATCAAACTTTTAGCGAAAACTTTCGATGTTTCAAAATCACAAGTCGAAATTATCGGCGGGCAAACCTCAAAAACAAAGCAAATTAAAATCGCCGATCTGACCGCCGAAAAATTCTTACAAGTCGCGGGTTTGAAATAGTTTCCGCCAGCGTGATATATTCAAACTTTTCAAATTAAATCAATTAAACAAAGGTAAAATTTCAAATGTCAGGACATTCCAAGTGGCACACAATCAAACATAAAAAAGGCGCGTTGGATGCCAAACGCGGGAAAATCTTTACAAAACTTATCAAAGAAATCACGGTTGCGGCGCGTGTCGGCGGCAGCGG
>JBDTZT010000053.1:0-11039 GCA_040005005.1 Actinomycetota bacterium | reverse complement strand
TGATTATTGGCGGCAAAATGTTTGACCGACGGAATGACGTTTTCCGATTGAATGCCTTTGATATAAGCGACCGCCATCTGCGCGGCAAGAAACGGGTCTTCGCCGAAACTCTCGAAATTTCTGCCGCCAAAAGGCGTTCGCTGAATATTGACGCACGGACCGAGCAGCACATTTTTGCCTTTCGCTTTTGTTTCCTGCGCGATTGCCTGCGCAACTCGTTTGATCAATGCGGTGTCAAAACTGGCGGCCAGCGCGATGCTCGAAGGAAACGAAGTGGCCGGCGCCTGCCGCACGCCGCTCGGGCCATCGGTCATCTTTAATGAAGGAATTCCAAGACGGGGAATCGGAACCGTATCAAAACCCGTTCCCGAAATCATCGAAATTTTTTCGTCAAGCGTTAATTGTTTGAGAAGGTTTTCAACTTTTGCTTCAATCGCCTGATTCGGTTTTTGTGCGAAAATTGAAAGGAGGCAAACAAAATTTGTCAAAAGAATAACCGCTGAAAGTTTACGCAAGATGTTTCGCAGAATCTCCATCAAATCTCTCCAAACTTTTGAATTATATTGAAAATAAGGTGCGCAAAAAACATCAGGAAGCGGATGCTTTTACAGGTTTGAAAAAGATTCTACCACAGTTGGCCGACTTTGTTGTATAGCCTTACAAAAGATTGTAAAATACAAACTGATCGGAAATAAATAGTTTTAATCAAAAAAAATCATAAAAGCAAAAAACTTATCTTTACAGCCATAATTGTTTTTCGACTTTGGGAATTATTTTTTCGAGTCGGTGAATTTTCGTTATATGATAATTGGGAAAACCTAAATTGAGAGAAATTACTATGAAAAAAATTATATGTTCCATCTTTTGGTTATTGTTTTCTTTTGCGGTTAGTTTTTCACAGACGCCAACGGTTAATCCGACGCCAATCCCTGCCGGAGACAACGATGTCGTTAAAATAACAACTACTTTAATTCAATTAGATGTAACAGTTACGGACAAAAACGGCAAAATCGTCACTGATTTAAAGCCCGAAGATTTCGAGGTTTTTGAAAATGACAGAAAGCAGACTATTACAAACTTTTTGTTTATAAATTCCGTTTCGGAAAAACAGGCCGCGCAATCATCAATCCCAAACAAAATTGACGCGCCAATTCCGACTGTTCAGCTTCGCCCGGAACAGGTTCGTCGAACAATTGCGCTGGTGGTTGACGATTTAGGTTTGTCGTTTGAAAGCATTCATGCGGTGCAAAAGGCTTTGAAAAAATTTGTTGATGAGCAGATGCAGCCGAATGATTTAGTCGCGATTATCCGAACGGGAAGCGGAGTCGGATCGCTTCAACAATTCACTTCGGATAAAAATCTGCTTTATGCCGCGATTGAAAAAATTCGTTGGAATCCGATCGGGCGGGCCGGCGTTGGGACATTTACTCCGATCGAGCCGACTTTGCAGGAGCTGATTCAGGCAAATACCTCCATTCCGAGCCGGGCCGGTTCGAAAACGAGCATCATGGACGATCAGGTTCAGGCTGAAAAAGACCGCATAACTGTTTTTAACGAACTCCGCGAAGACCTTTTTACCGTCGGGACACTCGGTGCCATCAACTTTGTTGTGAAGGGAATGAATGATCTTCCCGGCAGAAAATCGATCATGCTCTTTTCAGATGGTTTCTCTTACTGCACCAAAACCGATACGAAAAAAGACGCGACACGTTGTACGAAAATGGAAGAGGTGCTAAAACAACTGACCGATTTATGCAATCGCGCTTCGGTCACGATCTATACTCAGGATGCGAGAGGCTTGACTCCGACAGGTTTGACCGTTCAGGATGTTCCGGCTTCGCTGCCGAACTCGCTCCAGCAAGGGCTCCGCACGCGTTCGGATGAATTACAGGATAAACAGCAAGGTTTGGCGTTTTTAGCGCAAGAAACGGGCGGACGGGCGGTTGTCAATACCAATGACCTCAATCTGGGTTTGACGCAATTGCTCGAAGACACGAAAGGATTTTATTTGATCGGTTACCAACCGGATTCCGATTCTTTTGATGCTAAAACGCGCCGTTTCAATAAATTAAACATCAAGGTCAAACAAGACGGGCTCAACGTCCGGTATCGAAGCGGCTTTTTTGGTGTTGCCGATGCCGACATTCGCCGTTCTGCACCACAAACCGAAACTCCCTTGCAGCAAATTCTAAAACCCCTAACTTCACCTTTTACCGCGAATGAAATTAATTTGAAACTAAATACGCTATTTGGAAAAGATGACAAAAACAATTCTTTTATTCATTCATTTCTCCACATTAACGCGAAAGATCTGATATTTACCGATGCGCCTGATGGTCAAAAACAGGCAACTTTTGATGTTTTAGCGATCAGTTTTGACGAAAACGGGGTAATTGTTGATCAAGTCGGTCAAAATTATACAATAAGCGTTAAAACTGAAAAATATCAAAACATTGTTAAGGATGGTTTTGTTTATAATTTCGTTTTTCCGATTAAAAACCCCGGAGCATATCAAATGCGCGTCGCCATTCGTGATGCGACAAGTGCCAAAGTTGGCTCGGCAAATCAGTTTATTGAAGTTCCTGATCTGAGGAATGGAGAACTGTCGCTTTCCGGAATCGTTTTGGAAAATTTTACTGAAACGAAATGGAAAGAGCTGAATTCGCCTCAAAATACGGGTCAAAGACAAATAGATCTGATGCAGGACACTTCGCTCCGACGTTTTAAAAGAGGCACTATTTTGAGTTATACCGCCGAAATTTATAATGCCAAACTCGATTCGACCAAGAAACCCCAGTTGCAAACGCAAATCAGAATCTTTCGGGATGGAAAACTTGTTTTAGACGGCCAACCAAATTCGTTCAATGCCGAAGGGCAAAGCAATGCGACAAAACTTCAGTTCGCCGGAGCCGTAGGTTTGGGGAACGAGATGAAACCCGGCGATTATGTTTTGCAAATCGTGATCATTGACAACCTTGCTAAAACAAAACGCCGGTTAGCCGATCAATGGGTTCAATTTGAATTAACGGATTAGCACGGAAACCTTGATTTTCAAACCTTGAATGAGAATTTAGAACAATTTAGAAAAAATATATGATCGAAAAAGTTCGCTGGGGCGTTTTGGGCGCGGCAAACATTGCAATCAAAAAAGTGATTCCGGCAATGCAGGACGGAAAACTTTGCCGCATAACGGCAATTGCCTCGAGAAATTTCGAAAAGGCAAAGCACGCCGCCGCTGAATTGAACATTCCGAAATTCTACGGCTCTTATGAAGATCTGCTGAATGATGCGGAAATTGATGCGGTCTATATTCCTTTGCCGAATCACCTGCACGTTGAATGGTCAACCAAAGCCGCGACCGCCGGAAAGCACGTTTTATGCGAAAAGCCGATTGGTTTGAATGCCGGTGAGGCGCGCAAATTAATTGAAGTCAGAGATCGAACAGGCGTGAAAATTCAGGAAGCATTTATGGTGCGGACTCATCCGAAATGGCTTGCCGTCCGCGAGCTTGTCCGGCAGGGAAGAATCGGTAAATTGCGGGCGATAACAGGTTTTTTCAGTTATTTTAACGATGATCCGACAAATATTCGCAATAAACCGGAACTCGGCGGCGGCGCGTTGATGGACATCGGTTGTTATTGCATAAGTATTTCGCGTTTCATTTTTGCTGGCGACCCGACAGGAGTTGCAAGTCTAATGGAAAGAGATGAAAAAACGGGAATTGATAAATTGACCTCGGCGCTGCTCAGATTTCCGCACGGACAAGCCTCATTTACCTGTTCGACGCAGCTTGTTCCTTATCAAAGAATGCAGTTTTTCGGCACCGAAGGACGAATCGAAGTCCAGATTCCGTTTAATATTCCGCCCGCCACGCCGACGCGGATTTTTATTGATGACGGTTCTGATTTATACGGCAAAAACCTCGAAACGATCGAATTTGCCGCCGTCGATCAATATACGGTTCAAGGCGATTTGTTTTCGCAGGCAATCCGCGAAAATACCGTGCAAGCGATTCCGCTGGAAGATTCTTTTGCCAATATGTCGGCGATCGAAGCGGTTTTCCGATCGGCGCAAGGCGGAAACTGGGAGTCGCCTGAAATTTTATAAATGCAAATTATTTCGGCGTGATCAGAACGTAGTTTTTCCCTTTATAAAAGCGAACGCCTTTCGCGTCCTGCGTCATTTGCAAAGGTCGCGGACGTTTCATTTCAGCATCGCTTTTGGTCGCCACCGAAAGAATTTGTTTACTGCTCAGATCGAAAATATTGACATTGCCGTTTGCCGAAAACCCAAAACCGTAAGCGCCGGTGTCGAGCATTTTGTCGCCGATGGTAAGGGGCGAATCGGTAATAAAAAAGCCTTCGTATTTGCCGCTGATCTCGGTTGAATAACCCGATGTGTCAACGAGTCCGACGACTACGAAACGATCTTTGCCAAGTTTTGCCGCCGCTGTATTTCGCGCCTGCGTTTGTGCGCTTTGTCCGGCGAAATAAAAACTTGTCGGGACAACTTTGGTCAAAGCCGCGTCGGTTAAAACCTCAAAACTCATTTTGTTTTGCGCATTTACCGACATACAAAACAAAAAAATCGCGGCTGAAAATATAGCCGAAAGAAACATCTGTCGTTTAATAATTTTCATAAATCTTCTCCATTTTTATTTTTTTTGAAAATAGTTTATATTTACTTTTGTCTGGAACTAAAACAAAGTCTGTGATTTTTATTTTAACAGAAATTTTTCAATTGCCGAATTGACCTTTGCAGATTCGCACAAATGTGAGGGAATAACTGCAATCGCCTTCTAACACAAGCGTTTCGGCTTTTAAAAGCGCGGCAAATTTGAGTGCCGGCAAAGGCGTCACGGTATGATCAAATCGGGCGACGATTATCAAAGATTTGCTTTGACCGAATTGAATTGCTTTTTCCCAAGAGCCGGCGAATTTTTCGGTTACGTCGCAGGAAAATTAACCAAGTAGTTCTTTCAATAGTTGATACAAATTGGTTTGACCAATTATTATTGCGGTTTGATTTTCTGAAATTGCAGCGAAGTTTTTAAATTACCAATGTAGGAGTAAATATGAAATATCTCGTTTTATTTTTCTGAGGCTTACATCTTTGACTGTTTTCGGACAGCCAGCAGGCGAACTTGAAGAAACAAAAAAGCTCGTCGAAGCAGCGATTGAGAAAGTCTTAAAAGTAAAAAAACAGGTTTGATTAGTTACATTTAGTCGTGATTTTTGACAAAATCGCGCTAAAATCAAAATGGTTCTTGAAGAATTTGAAAGTATAAAATAGAATGTAACCACAGCTTTACAATTTCTTCTTTTATTCTTAAGGAAAACTAAAATTCAATGAAAAAGACAGCACTATTTTTATTTGTCGCCATTAGCTTTCAGACCTTTTGTCTGCAACTACAACAAAGTTTCGCGCAGAATAGTCAAGATTTGGTTTCAACCGAGATCACGGACAGCGATACGTATTTTCGCCAAACTGTTCAGCGACCAAAACTAAAAGATCATTCGGTGCAAATCGAAGCGTTGCTGAAAAAAATGACTTTGGAAGAAAAAGTCGGGCAGATGACACAGCTTGAAATCGGGCAGATAACTTCGGGCGGTGATTCGAATATTCAGATTGACGCGGCAAAGCTCGAAAAAGCGATTGTCGAGTACAAAGTCGGTTCGATTTTGAATGTCAACGGCCACGCTTTGCCGGTTGATAAATGGCACGAAATTATCGGCGCGATTCAAGCGGCTTCGATGAAAACGCGGCTGAAAATTCCGAATATTTACGGAATTGATTCGATTCACGGCGCAAATTACGTGCGCGGCGCGACGCTTTTCCCGCAGGAAATTGGAATGGCGGCCTCTTGGAACCCGGCTTTGATGCGACGCGCGGCGGAAATTACGGCGATGGAAACCCGGGCGGCGGCGATTCCGTGGAGTTTTTCGCCCGTTTTAGACATCGGCCGCCAACCGCTTTGGCCGCGATTTTGGGAAACTTTCGGCGAAGATCCGTATTTAGCAAAAGTAATGGGTGCCTCGTTTATTCGCGGGCTTGAAGGCAACGACGTGAGCAGCGATAAAAATGTCGCGTCGAGCCTGAAACATTATATGGGTTACAGTTTTCCGCTTAACGGACGCGACCGTACTTCGGCGTTGATTCCGGAAAACTATCTGCGCGAATATTTTCTGCCAACTTTTGAAGCGGCGGTCAAGTCCGGTGCGCGCACCGTGATGGTCAATTCGGCGGAAATCAACGGCGTTCCCGGACATATCAACAAATATCTTTTGACCGATGTCTTGAAAAACGAACTCGGTTTCGACGGTTTTATCGTTTCCGATTGGCAGGACATTCAAAAACTCGTGACGCAGTGGAAGGTCGCAAAGGACGAAAAAGAAGCGACGATGATGGCGATCAATGCCGGAATTGATATGAGTATGGTGCCGCAGAGTTACGGTTTTAGCGATAGTTTGATCGCGCTCGTCAAAGAGAAAAAAGTCTCGATGGCGAGGATTGACGATGCTGTCAGACGTATTTTGAGAGTTAAATTCCAGCTTGGTTTGTTTGAAAATCCAATGCCGAATCCGGCAGTCAAAAATAATTTCGGCAAACCCGAATACTCGGAAGTCAGTTTGCAAGCGGCGCGTGAAACGATGACTTTGCTTAAAAACGACGGTAATATTTTGCCTCTAACGAAGAACAAAAAAGTTCTTGTAACGGGGCCGACTGCTGATTCTTTGATTTCGCTGAATAACGGCTGGACGTGGACGTGGCAAGGTTCCGAGCAGTCGCTTTACCCGACCGATAAATTGACGATTCAAAAAGCCATCGAAGCCAAAATCGGCAAGAAAAATTTTGAATTCCGGCAAGGCACGCGTATCGTTCGCACGCCGAATGGTCCCGGCACGATGAATATTGATGAAGAAGTCAATATCAAGGACGCGGTTGACGAAGCAAAGGATTCAGACGTTATCGTTTTATGTTTGGGGGAAGGTTCTTACACGGAAACACCGGGCAATTTGACGGATTTGACGCTGCCCGAAACGCAGCTCAAATTTGCCGAAGCGATCATTGCGACGGGCAAACCGGTGGTTCTCGTTTTGGTCGAAGGTCGTCCGCGCCTGATCAGCCGGATCGCCGACAAAGTTTCGGCAGTTTTGATGGCTTACAATCCGAGCAACGAAGGCGGTCGCGCAATCGCCGACGTTTTGTTCGGCGACTACAACCCGAACGGAAAATTGCCGTTCACATATCCGCGTTCGACGAATAATTATCTGACTTACGATCACAAAATTTTCGAGGTCGAAGAAACATCTTACGGCAATACGGCCAACAATCCGCAGTTTGATTTCGGCACCGGTTTGAGCTACACGACGTATGCTTACAGCGATTTGCGCCTTTCGTCAAAAGCAATTCCGATGAACGGCGAAGTTACGGTTTCGGTTAAAGTTACGAACACGGGCGCACGCGCCGGAAAGGAAACAGCGATTCTTTACCTGCGCGACGAAGTGGCAAGTCTTTCGCCGGCCGGAAAACGCGTCAAACGTTTTGCGAAAATTTATCTTGACGCGGGACAGAGCAAAACTTTGACGTTCAAACTAAATCGGGAAGATTTTTCGTTTATCGGAATGGACAACAAACCGGTCGTCGAAGCCGGTGATTTTACCGTCATGGTCGGCGGGTTATCCGACAAATTCACGCTCAATTAAAGGCTCGCATAAACGGCTGAAAGGCGGATTAATTTTCGCCTTTCTTAAATTCAATTTCTTTTTATTTTTCCCAAACGGCTATTTTCCAATGAAAAAAACATTTCTTCTTTTTTTGTTTTTAATAATCGGTGCCCATTTCATCGCTGCCCAATCGGTCGCCCAAAAACGAGCGAGCAGAATGGGCGCGGGAATGAATCTTTCATATCTCGATAATTGGTGGCTCGGCACAAAAGAGAAGCGTTTTGCGGATTTTGCCAAACCGGAAGAATCCGCCAAGCGCGAAAAAATGCTCGCCGAGATTGCGAAAGCCGGATTCAAAACCGTTCGTATTCCGATTTGTTTCAGCGCCTGGATGCAGCTCAAACAGCCCTACGATTGGGAAAATAAACAAGGTTTGGAAATGGCGGATTCGTTTGTTAAATGGGCTTTGGCAAACAACTTAAACGTCATTATTGATTTGCATCACAGCGAATTTGACGGTTCGCTTCCCGAAGCCGCCAATCCGGAAAGAATCGTCAATTTATGGCTTCGCATCGCCGAACGTTACAAAAATACCGATCCCGAAAAAGTCTTTTTCGAGCTTCGCAACGAACCGCACGACATCACGGCGGAAGCGTGGCGTTGGCAAGCGAAAGAGATTATCAAAGTTGTCCGTGAAATCGCGCCGAAACATACTTTGATCGTCGGTTTTCACGATTGGAATTCACGTCAGGCGTTAATTGATTCCGCGCCGTTTGAAGACCAAAATATCATCTACACTTTTCATTATTACGACCCCTTCGTTTTCACGCATCAGGGCGCAACCTGGTCGAGCGAAGGCTTGCCGGATATAAAAAATGTGCCGTTTCCGTGGTCGAAGGACAACAAAATCGAAGTTCCGGCCAGCGCGAAAGGAAAATGGGTCGAAGGTCTGATAAATAATTATCAAAAAGATTCTAAGGCTGAGAAGATGTTTGCCGATTTAAAGGCGGCAAAAGATTGGGCGGAGAAAAATAAAGTCCCGATTTTCTTGGGCGAATTCGGTTCGTTCAGCAAATACGCCGGATCGGAAGACCGCTGCCGCCACGCCGAAACGGTTTATTCCGCGCTCGGCAAACTGAAAATTCCGAACGCTTGGTGGGAATGGGACGGCGGTTTTAATATGCTCAAAACGGGCACGACGGAGATTTCCGATTGTATGCGGAAAGCGATTGATTCTTTTAACGCACAGAAGTAGGCAGAAAGCCCACGCTTAAAGCACGGGGCGCAAGTTTCATTATGATCAAGTTCATATTTATTTTTACGCTGATTTTATCGGCAATTTTTACAATCGCCGCGCAGGACCTGCAAACGGCGCGGCGCAATCTGATGCCTGTTCCGGCAAATGTGAACTGGAAAAGCGGGAGATTGCCCGTCACGAAAACTTTCACGGTTGCCGTTTCGGGCAAAACCGATGAGCGTTTAAAATCTTACATTTTCCGCGTGATGCGGCGGCTCGAAGGTCGGACTGTTTTGGAATTTTCACGCGATTTACCAAACGATCCGGCAAATGCACAGCTTTTGATCGAAACCGGGTCAACCGGCAACGCGATTCCGCGGCTTGGCGACGACGAATCTTACAATCTCGAAATCAGCGACAAACAGGCAAAAATATCTGCGCCGACTGTCGTGGGTGCGATGCGCGGACTCGAAACCTTTCTGCAATTACTCGAAGGGGATCGTGAAGGATTTTATTTTCCGTCGGTTTCAATCTCTGACAAACCGCGTTTTGCGTGGCGCGGTTTGATGATTGATTCCGCCCGGCATTTTCAGCCCGTCGAGGTTTTGAAGCGTAATTTGGAAGCGATGGCGGCGGTCAAGCTGAATGTTCTGCATTGGCATTTGACCGAAGATCAGGGTTTTCGCGTCGAAAGCAAAAAGTTTCCCGAACTTGCGCAAATGGGTTCGGACGGGCTTTTTTACACGCAGACGGAAGTGCGCGAAATCATCAAATTTGCGGCCGATCGCGGAATTCGCGTGATGCCCGAATTCGATATGCCCGGACACGCGACCGCCTGGCTCGTCAGTCATCCCGAAATCGGAAGTGCGCCCGGACCTTTCAAAATCGAACGCCAGCCCGGAATTTTCGATCCGACGCTTGATCCGACGAACGAGGCAACCTATAAACTGTTGGAAGTCTTTTTTGCTGAAATGGCAAATCTTTTCCCTGACGCTTATATGCACATCGGCGGCGACGAAAACGAAGGCAAACAATGGGCGGCGAATCCGCGCATTCAGGCCTTTATGAAGGAAAAAGGTATTAAAAATCAGGACGGCTTGCAGCAGTATTTCAACCAGCGAATCCTCAAATTTATCCAGAAAGGCGGCAAAATTATGATGGGTTGGGACGAGATTTTTCAGCCTGAAATACCAAAAAACATCGTCATCCAATCGTGGCGCGGTCAAGAATCGCTCGCCAAAGTCGCCCGACAAGGCAATCAGGGCATTCTATCGAACGGCTATTATATTGATTTGATGTATCCCGCCGCCCAGCACTACGTCGTTGATCCTTTACCCGCTAACACGACTTTAACGGCGGAAGAACAGAAACGAATTTTGGGCGGTGAAGCGACGATGTGGAGCGAATGGGTTTCGCCCGACACGATCGATTCGCGCATCTGGCCGCGCACTGCGGCAATCGCCGAAAGATTTTGGTCGCCGCGCGAAGTCAATGACGTTGACGATATGTATCGCCGGCTTGAAATCATCAGCCCACAACTTGAAGAATTGGGCTTGACGCATCGCAAAAATCAAGCACTCCTGTTGCGTCGTTTAGCCAATAAACAGGATATTTCGGCACTTCAAACTTTGGTTTCCTTGATCGAGCCGGTCAAAGAATACAAGCGGTTCCAAATTCGCCCACAAACTATGCTTTCGCCGCTGACCGGATTAATTGATGCTGCGCAAACAGATGCAAGGGACGCGCGCGAATTTAATAAATTAGTGCGAAAAATGGCGGCGCAAAAAAGTTTTGCGGAAGATGCTTTGACTTTAAATGTCATCTTTTCGAGTTGGCAGTCGGCTGGCTATTCGCTAAAAATATTGATGGAAAAAGCGCCCGCTTTGATAGAAGCAAAACAACTCGCGACCGATTTACAGAGTTTGGGCGAAATCGGTGTGGAAACGGCCGAGATGTTGAAAACAGGAAAAACTTCGAGTGCGGAATGGCGCGAAGCGAAACTGAAAAATCTCGATGAAATTGCCAAACAAAAAGCGGCTTTGGAATTTCAGGTTGTCGAAGCGATGAAAGTTTTGGTCAATGCGACCGCCGGAAATTAAGTTTTAGAAAAAAATGTTTGGTAAATAAAAGACAGG
>JBDTZT010000607.1:0-3278 GCA_040005005.1 Actinomycetota bacterium | reverse complement strand
CTGGTAATATGCCGCCGTTTCCGCGCCTCTCTTTAATCAAACGCGGGAAATAATACGCGGAACATTAGCCAATATTAAGGAAATAATTTTATGAAAAACTTAGCTTTAAATTTTTTAACCAAAAGAAATTCACGACTGGATTTAGCTTGCGCCATTTTAATTTTGCTCGTTTTAGTTTTAGGCTGCAGCGGCGGCAATTCAAATTCGAGCGGCGATACCGAGAAAAAAATTGTTCCGCCCGCCTACATCGGCGTTTGGACGGGACAGGACGGCTCGACCGTCACGCTTCGCAACGACAGCACGGGCGATTATAAATCCGGCGGCAAATCGGTCAGCGGCGCAGCGGTGGAAATTGACGAGGCGGCGAAAGAGATTCGTTTCACGCTGCTCGGTTTCGATTCGGGTAAATACAAAATTGACCAAACTCCGGCAGGCAATAAAATGAAGCTCGACGGAATGGAATACCGGCGCACCGCAGGATTTTCAACCGAAGATTCTGAAAATAAAACGGACGCGGCGACGAGTAGCGAAGTTCCGACGGAAGAGGAACTTCGTCCGATTGCGAGCAAAACCATTCGTGATTTTGACGATGCTTTGCAGCAAAGCGATTTCGGCGATTTTTATACGATAATCTCGGAAACGTGGCAAAGCCAGATTACCGCCGCCGAACTCGACAAAGCATTCGCTCCGATTGCGGCGCAAAAAAATAATTACAAGCTGAAAACAGACGCGCCGCTCGTCTTTTCGTCCAAGCCTGCGCTCAAAGACGATGTTTTGGAAATTAACGGCGGCTATCAAAACGTCAAAGGCAAAAATATTCCTTTTCGGCTGAGATACATTAAAGAAAGCGGCGATTGGAAACTGCTTGGAATTCGTCTGAATCCATAGGCGGCTGGCATCAATCGAAAATTATTTTCGATTGATGCCAATATCGTTTACCTTTCCGCCTCTTATTACCCAAGCCGAACAAAATACGGCAATTTTACAGGAGAAAAATCAGGAAGAACATTATGAAATTATCAAAATCAACTTTAACTTTTATGACAATATGCGCTCTGGCACTCGTCTCGGCGGCGTGCGGCGGCGCAGCAACCGATACGGTGAAAACAAATTCAAACGGCGGCAACGTCGCCAAAACCGATACGACGAAAACCGAGACGCAGACCAAATCGGCTTCGACCGTCAAGCAATCAACGCCGACTGAAACAGGCGAATCGTTTTACAACGCGGTCAAGGCGAAAGACAAAGCGGCGTTCAAAAATTTGATGTCGAAAGATTCGATGGAAATCTTAAACGCGGCGGCGCAGGAGAAGAAAATGACGATGGACGACCTTCTCGACAAAGAGTTTTTCGTCAACGCGGCGATGCCCGCAAAGCTCGAACAGCGCGGCGAAAAAATCACGGGCGACAAAGCAACGACCGAAATGAAAGACGACAAAGGCGAATGGTCGCCGATGACATTTGTTAAAGAAGGCGGCGTGTGGAAAGTCAGCTTGGAGTAAGGAAAAGCGATGAAGAAATTTTTAATTTTAACCGCGATGATTTGGGCGACGGCGTTTAATTTCGCCGCGCCCTTACAAGCGCAGAATAAACAAACCAAAACTACCGCGCCGCGCACGGTAACGGAATTTTATTTGAAACTTCCGGCAAAATATCTGAAAATTCTCGAAGCGATTTCCAATCGTCGAAATTTGATAAAAACCGAAGACACGGCAAACGGTTATCTGCGGCTCGAATCGAAAGATCGGGAAGGCTGGGGCGAAGTCGCGCTGTTCAAACGCGTGAACGGAAGTTACATTGTTGCCGTCACCGAATACAGTTGCGCGCCCGTTTGCGACGGTAACTTAACTTTTCTCGATTATAAAAACGGCAAATGGAAAGAACTCGAACTGCTTCCGCGTTACACGGTCGGCGATTTGCGAACCGCTTTTCACGGCGCGACCGGAAGGCAGCCAAGCGAAGACGAGATGAACGAACAGGTTTTTGAACTGCCGCGCAAAGGCAAAGAAATCACCTTGAAAATCGGCGGCGTTCCCGTGATGGGTTTTCTATGGCAAGCGGACGAATTCGCGTCGGGAATGATTTATCTGCACGACGGCAACGGTAAGACAAATCAAAAATAAATTTTGATTAATGAGAAAAGATGAAAAATAAAATTATCAAAACAATCGTCGTAATTTGCGCTTTGCTCGGCGGCGCGAGTTGGCAAATCGCGGCGCAGCCGAAACAGGTAATTACCAGGCGCGTAGCTCTGACCAACGCCAAACCGTGTATGATTTTAACGGGCGCGGCGCAGCCGAAAAATTTCGATACATATATTTTTCGCGCCCGCAAAGGTCAGACAATCGTCGCCGCGCCTTTTTATTACGGGCGCGAAACGAATCGTCCTGATGATGACGAACAAGGCAGTTCCGGTTTCGATTTCGTCTCGCCGGACGGCAAATCAATCGTTGACCCGCAAGACGTAATTTTCGAGGCGGTGCGGACGGGCGAATACAAAATTTTAATTCGTCCGGCGTATCGGCGCACGACCGGAAAATATGTTTTGAAATTGAGCGTAACGAACAAACAGCCGAAAATTTCGGATAACCTTGATAAACCGCCGACTTGTCCATAAAAGGGAGAATAAAAATATGAAAAAAATGAATTTATCAATACTGGCGGCGATACTGATTTTCGCTTTAACGGTTACAAATTTATCGGCTCAGACGCGCATTTCGTTTGCTCGCGGCAAAAGCTCGACAACCGTTTCTGGAACTTTGAGCAAACGCGACAGCAGTAATTCAATCAGAAAATTCGTCGTCCGCGCCAAAGCCGGACAACATTTGTCGGTCGTCGTGAAATCGCGCGGCAACAATATTTATACGAATATGAGCGATGAGACCGGCGAGCGCGGACCGGATATGTATTACACTTTGGACGCGGAAGGAGACCACGAATTCGTGATCGAAAACGTCGGCGAGCGGGCGGCGAAATTTACAATGACCGTTTCAATTCGCTGATTGGAAAATTTAAGGAGAAAAATTTATGAAAACGAAAATTTACAAATTGATATTTTTAATTTTGTTCGCTTTGGCCAGCGCCAATGCAAACTTGGTAGAGGCTCAAAAGCAAGTCGTGCTGCCGTGCAAAGTGTCCGACCAGAGCGGAACTTTGCTCAACGTGCGCTCGAAACCGAACGGCGGAAAAATCGTCAAAAAGCTGAAAAACGGCACAAAGGTTTTCATCTGGGAAGAAACCGGCGACGCGCAGGATCGCGGCTGGTCGCTGATTCGCCT
>JBDTZT010000606.1:0-3285 GCA_040005005.1 Actinomycetota bacterium | reverse complement strand
GGGATTTAAAACCTTGTGGCTCGTCGGCGTTGACCACGCGGGAATTTCGACGCAGCTCCAGGTCACGAAAAAACTTTTAAAAGAGGAAAAGAAAACGCGTTGGGATGTGGGGCGCGAGGAATTTACAAAGAGAGTCTGGGAATGGAAGGCGCAGTACGGCCACGAGATTACGCGGCAGATCCGGCGCGAAGGTGCGAGCGTGGATTGGTCACGCGAACGCTTTACGATGGACGAAAGTTTATCGCGGGCGGTGCGCGAAGTCTTTGTGACGCTTTTTGAAGAAGGCTGGATTTATCGCGGATTCCGTATCGTCAATTGGTGTCCGAAAGATAAAACCGTGCTGTCGGATTTGGAAGTTAAAGAAGAAACGAAAAAAGACGGCAAACTTTATTTTTTGCAGTATCCGCTCAAGAATTCGGACAAAAAAATCACGGTCGCGACGACGCGCCCCGAAACGATGCTCGGCGACACGGCGGTGGCGGTTAATCCGACAGACGAACGCTATCGGGATTTGGTCGGGCAAATGATTGAACTGCCTTTGACGAACCGCGAAATTCCGATTGTCGCCGATGATTATGTCGAAGCGCAGTTCGGTACAGGCGCGGTAAAAATCACGCCCGCGCACGACCCGAACGATTACGAACTCGGTCTGCGTCACGATCTGCCGCAAATCAATATAATGAACGACGACGCGACACTCAACCCGGAAGCGGGCGCGGAATTTGAAGGCTTGGATAGATATATTGCGCGTGAAAAGGTTGTCGAAAAGTTTGAAGAACTCGGTTTGCTTGAAAAAATCGAAGATTACGAAATCGTCCTGCCGCATTGCGAACGCTGCCAGACCGTGCTCGAACCGCTGCTTTCGGAGCAGTGGTTTGTCAATATGTCGGAAATGCGCGACCTTGCGCTGAACTTGATGCGCACGGAAGGCGCGCCGCATTTTTCGCCCCGCGTTCCCTACGAAAAGGTTTATACGACGTGGCTCGAAAACTTAAAAGATTGGACGATCTCGCGCCAGCTCTGGTGGGGACATCAGATTCCGGCGTGGTATGACGCGGGCGGTAATGTTTTTGTCGCGCGAACCGCCGCCGAAGCCTTCGATCAAGCCGGAACGAAAGATTTAAGACAGGACGAAGACGTTCTCGACACCTGGTTTTCGTCCGCGCTCTGGTCATTTTCGACTTTGGGCTGGAACGGTGAAATTACCGAAACCGAGGATTTGAAAACCTTTCACCCGACCGATGTGCTGGTCACGGGACGCGACATTATTTTTCTGTGGGTTTCGCGGATGGTGATGCTGAGCGAAAAATTCGTCGGCGAAAAACCGTTTAAGGACGTGATTATTAACGGCACGGTTTTAGGGAAAGACGGGCAGCGAATGTCGAAGTTAAAAGGCAATGGAGTTAATCCTTTGGACGTTTTCGACAAATTCGGCGTTGACGCGACACGGATGACGCTGGCCGGTTCGGCGACGGGCGCGGATTTCGCGTGGCGCGATGAAAAGGTCGAATCCTACCGCAATTTCGCCAACAAGATCTGGAACGCAACGCGCTTTTGTCTGATGAATTCGGAAGGCGCGCAGGTTGACGGCGCAAGTTTGAAAAACGCCGCCTCAATCGCTGATAAATGGATTGTTTCGCGGCTCAATAAAACCGCGCAAGCCGTCAATAAAGCACTCGGTACATATCAGTTTCACGAAGCCGTTCAGCTGCTTTATCATTTCTTCTGGGACGACTTTTGCGATTGGTATATCGAACTCGTCAAAGACGAAATTACGGGCGGCAAATACAGCGAACTCATCGAAGACGAGCGCGAAGACGATTCGCTGGCGGATTTTACGGTGCTTGCCAAACAAAATGATGCGCGAACGCGAATCATCACGATTCTCGAACAATCTTTGCGTCTGCTGCATCCGTTTATGCCGTTTCTGACCGAGGAATTGTGGCAAAAACTGCCGGCTATTTCGAGCAATTTGCACAACGCGGCTTATAAATCGGCGGAAGCCTCGATCATGCTCGCCGATTTTCCGGCGGGCGACAGCAATCTGATTGACGAACGCGCCGAAGCCGAAATGCAGATTGTGATTGATCTGATCTCAAAGGTTCGCAACATCCGCGCCGAGATGCAGATCAAACCGGCGGATAAACCTGTGATTCACATTGCCGCAAACGCGGACGCAAATCGGATTTTCGCAGAAAACGAGGCGCAGATCTTAAAGCTCGCCCGCGCCGAAGGACTGGTTTTGGGCGCGAAATTAGATGTTCCGAAAGCCTCGGCGAAAGCCGTCACGACCGTCGCCGAAATCGCCGTGCCGCTCGAAGGTTTGATTGATTTTGAAAAGGAAATCGCGCGGCTTGAAAATCAAGCGGGCAAACTCGAAACCGAAGCCTCGCGCCTCAGCAGTCAGCTCTCGAACGCCAATTTCGTTGACCGCGCACCGGCGGAAAAAGTGCAGGAAATCCGTGACCGCGTGGCGGAGATCGAAACGCAAGTGACAGCCTTGCGGCAAAATTTGGAAGCATTGAAATAGATGTATAGATGTAAAGTAAAATATGACAACACATTATTTGGACACTACCAGTTAAAGTAAATACTTGACAGTCGCGGTAAAATAAAGCGCAAGGAGAAAAGATAATGAAAAGCTACGCGATTTTTGTTTTAATGCCGCTCTTGGCGTTTTTATTGTCCTGTTCTAAGATCAGTTCTTACATTAAACAGGGAACAAATACGCCTGATCATTCCGGCCCGGCAAAAGCCGGTGCGGTCAATGTGCCGCGCAACGCGAAAAACTCCGTGACGGACGAAAATGCGGCAAAAGAATCGCCGTGTATTCTGACGATGCCGAACGCCAACGATCTTTCGCTCGGCGAAAGAAAGCTTACGAAAGACTCGCTCAGCAGTGAAGTCAACGGTTGTCTTGAGCGGCAACGCCCTTTTGAAAATACTGGCCGACCTGGATCTCGCCGCTTTTCATCTTCTGATAGAGCACAGCCGCCTCTTGCACGATCGAGGTGCCCAGCAAGACCAGCGGCAAGATGACGATCAACAAGATGACGCCAAGCGTGAAGAGGGCGGCGAGCGTGGGACGCTTGCCACCCAGGCGCTGCGCAATGCGCAGATGCAGGGGCTCGAACACCAGGGCGATGAACACGGCCCACAGCGCCGCGCCCACGTAGGGCCAGAGGATGAGCCCAAAGGCGGCCGTGAAGATCACCACCAGCCAGACCAGGGCCTTGTTTTCAATCATGCGGGCAGCTTAGCACCCGGGATTGTGGTCACTGCGTA
>JBDTZT010000605.1:0-3289 GCA_040005005.1 Actinomycetota bacterium | reverse complement strand
TCGCGCTGTCGGAAGGCGATTATCAATGCGGCGACGTGAAATCAATTCCCAAAGCAACTTTGAAAGCATTGAAAGTGGAATGCAATTAACAAAAAATCTACAAAAATTAGGAGAAAAATAATTATGAAAAAATCAGCAACAATCTTTTTATGTATGGCGGTAATGGCTTTATCTTTAGCGGCTTGCGGCTGGAAGCCGAGCGTGAAGGCCGTTCCGATTCCGGCTTTTGGGTGGGCGACGGTCATTGGCTTTTATTCAAAGATTTTTATTTTAATGTCGAAATCTTTGAGCGCAAGGAAATAAAAGGTTTGCCCGCTTATCCCAAAGATAATTTTATGGCGGCTTCGCCCGATCTGGATACGATTATTTATGAAGAATCGTTTTTGATGAGTTTGTATGATTTGGAAACCCGCGAAAAGATACCGAATAAATTATTGGAAGAAAGATGCAAAAAACATTACGTCGGCGGCATTTACAAAGGCGTTGCCGCTTATTGGCTAATTGAAGCGAAAACGGGTGATTTAAAAATTCTTGAACTGAAAGAAGACGAATATCCAGCGCTGAAACGTCCGAGTCCGCAAGGTGAAAATCGAGAAAGCAACTTTAAGAAAATGCTCGATTGGGAAAAGGATAAAAACGGGAAAGATCAGCTCGTCAGTCCGAAAGGAAAAACGATTGATTCGGCGAAAAATTTATGCAAAATTCAACAAAAAAAGTAGTTTTGGTCGGCTGTTCGGTCTTCGGATTGTTCGGAGTTTTGGCGGCGGGCGTAATTGTCTGGCTGCTTATCAGCACGGCTGAGTCGGTTCGCAATTATACGACTGGCGGCTATACAATCAGCGGCGGCAAAGTCAATTTTTACAGAGAAGCGTCAGGATTCACGCCTTGGCAATCGTGGGAAATAAAGGAAGCCGATGCCGGGACTTTTAAGATCCTCGAAAACGGCTACGCGACGGATAAAAATCACGCTTACGTTGACGGTTACGTTATTTCGCAGAGCGACGGCAAGACTTTCAAGATTATCCGCAAGCCTTACGCCGCCGACCAAAATCACGTTTTTTACGGACAAATACTGCTCAGTAATTCGCCCGATAAATTCAAAATTATGGGAGGAGATTATTCCGCCGACGGCGAAAAAGTGTTTTCGGGTGACAAAGAGTTTCTATCTGGAACGGTTGATGCCGCGACTTTTGAGCAAGTCGGCTCATCCGATTTTTTTAGAGACAAAAATCGCGTTTATATGAACGATAAAATTGTCGAGGGCGCAGATTCCGCTACTTTTGAGCCGCTTCCCGAACCAAATGCTGACGGCACTGATAAAGACTTTCATTACGCCAAAGACAAACTGAGCGTTTTTTACCAGGGCGTGAAAGTCGCGGGCTGCGATCCGAAAACACATAAAATTCTTGATTTTCAGACTCACCGCGATGCGCGGCACTTGTATCTTCTCACTGAGAAAATCAGTGATGATCCCGATAATTTTCAGAAACTCGATGCAGATTATTCCAAAGACAGCGCGAATGTTTATTGGAAAAATAAAAAAATCGGCGCAGACCCGGCAACCTTTGAGGTGCTGGTGGTCGAGGATAGTGACGGATTCGCTTATGCAAAAGACGCGAAAAATGTTTACTACTGCGCTTTAAAATCCGACCGTGCCGATGCCGCCACTTTTGTCGCGCTGAAGGGCGGCTACGGCAAAGACAAAAACAATGTTTGGTATGCCCAACATTCGACCGAACCGGCGTTCGTTGTCGAGAATGCCGATGTCGCCACTTTTGAAACATACGATAGCGGCTTCAGAAACGACGGACGGGATAAAAATAACTATTTTGAGCTTGGGAAGCTCACGAAGGCGCGTCCCTAGTCAAAAGGAAATTGAATAACCACGCGCTATCTTCGCGGGTTAATTGTCGGGAGCGGGAGAGGAAAATAATTATGTCTGAAACATACACAAATTTATTGCAATGGCTGGTAATTCTGGCGTTTTTTCTGCTTGTCATCGGCGCAATGTTTGCCGAAGCCTTTTGGTTGAGCAGAAAAGGCTGGGCGAGTTTTGGCAAGTCGTTCGCTTTTGCAGCGTTGTCGAATTTCATCAGCTTAGTCGTCAGCTTTGTGGTCGGTTTCATCTGTATGATCGCACTCTTACCGCTGATGTTTGACAATACCGTTCCAAACAGTTTTCAGACTCACATTGTTGCAATAACCGCAATCGGGATTTTTGCCATTTCGTTTACGCCCGTGTTTCTGATAATTTGCAAACGCATTTTTCTAGCCATTCTGAAAATGCAAACGGGCAAAACGGCTTGGCTTTACGCGCTGGTGAGTTCGATTTTGATACTTGTTATCGCGTTCGGTATAACGATGGTCGCCGGATATTTTGCGTTCAATTAAAAAGTTTTCCGCCGCGAAAACTTTGCGGCAAGCGGTATTTTTTATCAATGAAAAACACTTTAAATTTAATTATTATTTTCACCGTAGGACTGATTTTCGTTTTTGGCTGCGGCGGTTCGTCGGGCGCAAGTTCGCCAGACGGGGATGATCCGAACGCGCGAAAAATCGAGCGCGGCAGACTGAAATTCGTCATCAGCGCGACTTCGATTCATACCAACACCCGATCAATTTTTCGGAGCGTGCATAGCCAATTTTACGTTGACGGCAAAGAATGGTCGCCCGAAGATGAACCGGAATTTGCCGACAAATTGAATTGGTGCGATAGGAGTCCGAATCCGAAAGTCGAAATGCTCAGATGTCCCAGAGATGCAAGCGAAGAATACAAATACACATACATTTTCCGTATGAAAAACGACAAACCGGAAATTCAGAAAATTGACGAAGGTTTGCCTAATACTTGGGCTAATGATGATGGACGCTGGCCTTTGTTCAGTAATTTTCGGTTGAATGTCGAAACCGGCGAAAAGGTTGATATGAAAGTGATTCCGCTCGCCGGACAGACCCCTTCCATTCTGCCGCTGTTCGTTTTAGCGTGATGGAACTTATCCGGCGGATTTTGAAATTTCACTGAACGGTTCGGGAATTTTTGTTCGCTTTAAAAACGAAAAACTCGGCGTTTACTGTGAAAGAAAGTTAAATTATCCGCAGTTAAAAGATTTTCAGACTGCGGAATTTTCAGAGGAAAAAGAGTAAAAATCGAAACTAATTTTTTATAAAAATATGAACAATCAAATCATTACATTCGCGGCTGAACCGCTGCCTACCAGATGGACTTATTTCAAAACGGCTTTAATTTTGTTAATCGCCGCCGAGATGATGAACGTCTTCGCGCAGATGA
>JBDTZT010000604.1:0-3292 GCA_040005005.1 Actinomycetota bacterium | reverse complement strand
TTGATTATGAAGAATCATTCCTCATAATCACCAAAATTTGTTTATTATGAAGAATGATTCCGAAAGATAAGCAAATTTTGTGGATTGTAAAGAACGATTTCGGATAATAACTTTTTATATGCGGAATAATTATACGAGAATTTTGAACTTTTGCAATGATTTTTCTAAAGTGAATAAAAATTTTCAAATTTTTCCTACCGGTCAAAGTACAGGTATTAAAGGCGAAGATTTATTACTATTCTTACCAATTCAAACCTTTTTCGCTTTTTAAGCGTAAAATAACAATCACAAATTGCTTTCGGGCAAGATAAAAAAGTTTCGTGGAGAAAATAATAGAAAAATGGCAATGTCTAGAACTAGAAAAATACTTCTCATCGTCGGCGGAATAATTTTCGCCTTTATTTTGGTGGCGATCATCGGATTTGCG
Organism: Actinomycetota bacterium; assembly: GCA_040005005.1. Lineage (GTDB taxonomy): Bacteria > Acidobacteriota > Blastocatellia > Pyrinomonadales > Pyrinomonadaceae > JAFDVJ01. Next base: position 2,865 of record JBDTZT010000604.1, on the reverse strand, counting down.
CTCGTTTTTGAATCAATGGGCAAACCCAATGTGCCGGACAACAGCGTTTTGGTTTTGCACGTTTCGGGAAGTTTGCCCGATTATGCGCCCGAAGATTCGACGACTAAACTCTTTGGCGTCAGCCAAACGCAATCTTTTACAAGTCTTTTGACACAGCTTCGCAAGGCAAAGGTTGACAACCGGGTCGGCGGCGTCCTTCTCGACATTAGTTTCCCGCAGATCGGTTGGGCAAAGGCGGACGAACTGCGCGACGCGATCAAGGATTTTCGCGCTTCGGGTAAGCCCGTATATTCCTATCTGGACATCGGAATGAATAAGGAATATTACATCGCGTCGGCCACGGAAAAGATCTTTATGCCGCCGTCGGGCGATCTTTACGTCAACGGATTTGCCGCCGAAGCGATGTTTTATAAAGGTTCGCTTGATAAACTCGGCATCGAGGCGGAAGTTATCCAAATCGGACCGAAATACAAAAATGCGCCCGACCAATATACCAAGAAAACAATGGGCGACGGTCAAAAAGAAGTAATTAACGCGCTTTTGAATGAATATTTCGAGCGACTGAAAAACGGTATTGCCGAAGCCCGCAATAAAACTCCCGAAGATGTCGAAGCCTTAATTAACAACGCACCATATCACGCCGACGATGCCAAAAAACTCGGTTTGATTGACGATGCGCTTTACAGTGATCAGGTTTATGACCAACTGAAAACGCGGCTCGGCTACAAAACGGAAGACAAGCTCCGCACGATCAGCGGCAGCGATTACCGCGAAATTCCCTCGGATACTCTGGGCCTCAACAAAGGCGAAAAAGTTGCCGTGATCTATGCTTCGGGCGCAATTAATATGGGCAGTTCGAGCAGCAGTCCGTTCGGCGGTGAAATGGTCGGCGCGGACACGATCGTCAAAGCCGTCAACGACGCGGCAAACGACAGTTCGATCAAAGCGATTGTCCTTCGGGTTGACAGTCCGGGCGGTTCGGCACTCGCGTCAGATTTGATGTGGCACGCGCTCGAAAACGCGAAGGCAAAAAAACCGCTCGTCGTTTCAATGTCGGACGTGGCGGCTTCGGGCGGCTATTATATCGCCTGCAACGCCAACAAAATCGTTGCCGAACCTTCGACCATTACCGGCTCGATCGGAATGTTTCTCGGCAAACCCGTTTTGAAAGGTTTTTACGATTGGCTCGGCGTTTCCAACGAATATGTGATGCGCGGCAATAACGCCGGAATTTTTCGCGAAACCGTAAAATGGACTGACGATGAAAGAGCAAAAATGACCGAACTCGCCAACAAAGTTTACTACGGCGATTTCGTCCCGAAAGTCGCTAAAGGTCGCGGCAAAACCGACGAAGATGTGAACACGCTCGGTCAGGGTCGCGTCTGGACGGGAACGCAGGCGAAACAAAACGGTCTGATTGACGAATTCGGCGGACTCGAAAAAGCCATCGAAGTTGCCAAACAGCTGGCCAATCTGCCCGCCGACAAAGACGTTCGCCGCGTTGCTTATCCCGCACCGCGTTCGTTATTTGAAAGCTATTTCGGCAGCGACGACAGCAGCGACGCAGCTGCCGAAACAAAAGAATTTCAAACGAAAAAAGCGATGTTTGAAGCGTTGCCCGAAGACGTGCGTAAATCGTTTCGTTACGCTGAAATGTTTGACCGTATGAAAAAAGGCGAGGCAATGTTGATGATGCCTTATGAATTAGAAATCAAATAAAGTGAAAAGGTGAAAAAGTTAGTTGAATTATTATCAACAAAACTTTTTCACCTTTTCACTTTTAAACATTTACTCTTTTAACCGAACAAACCTTCCGTCACGCCTTTTTGGTAAATAATCATCAGACCGAGCGCGATGCTCACCATACCGGCAACGCTTTGCAGAATGTGGTTGAAGCGATTGAAACGCGCCGCCGTAAAATGAAACGGCAGACCGACGAGAAAGCTCATGATCATCATTCCGCCAATTGAGCCGACACCGAAAATTATGATATAAAATAAGCCGACAACGCGCGATTCAATCGTCGGAATGACCAGCAGCATCAACGCCGCGCTGCCCGCCATACCGTGAACCATTCCGATTAGCAAAGCGCGCGGACTGAATTTAAAGCCGTGATGCGTACCGGTTTCCTTCTCGTCTCCGTGAGCGTGAATGTGCGGATGAACGTGTTCGTGCGCACCGTGTTCGTGCGTGTGAAAATGAAGTTTTCCGCCTTTTAATAATTTTCGCAGCACGTTCAAACCAAGCAAAGTGAGCATTATTCCAACGCATAATTCCAAGGTTCGTTCAGTTTTTTCGCTGATTTCAAAATTTAAGAGCAAAACGAAAATTCCTGCCAGAAAAAGCGAAATCGTGTGTCCCAAGCCCCAGAGTCCGCCGATAAACGTCGAACTCCAAAGACTTTTACGTTCCGCGACAATCGTCGAAACGGCCGCCAGATGGTCGGCTTCGGTCGCGTGTTTTAAGCCGAGCAAAAACCCAAAACCTAGAATTGCAAAAGTCGAAGCGGTTGAAAATAAAAGAATTGCGCTCATAGTGTTACGTCCCTCAGTTTTATGCTACTGAATTATAACAGATTATTGCACCGACGCACGCAATTACAAACGCGCTGGCAACGGGCAGAGCCTTGAAAATACGATTTTCCGCCAGGCGCGAACCGCCGAATAGTTTTCCGCCGTATAAAAAAAGTAATCCGACCGCCGTTAAGGTGGCCGCTAAACCAAAACTGAAGACAAGCGTTAAAACCAATCCGTAACCGATACGATTCAAATTAATCGCCGAAAGCATCAAAACGAGTGCCGACGGACACGGCAGAAGTCCGCCCGAAATGCCCAATGCCAACAAACCTTTCCAAGAAATTTGCTC